>CABUJN010000039.1:0-19783 GCA_902491935.1 uncultured Collinsella sp. | reverse complement strand
AGACGATGGGAACGGTCGACGGACCCGGCATCCGCTTTGTGGTGTTTGTTCAGGGCTGTCCCATGCGCTGCGCGTATTGCCACAATCCCGATACCTGGTCGGTCAACGGCGGCACCATGGTGACCGTCGAACACCTGATGGATGAGTTCCAGAGTAACCACGAGTTCTATCGCAGCGGTGGCATTACGGTGTCCGGCGGCGAGCCGCTCCTGCAGCCCGAGTTTTTGGCCGATCTGTTTCGTGCTATGCATAACAACCCCGATGGCCGTGTACATACCTGCCTAGATAGCTGTGGCTATGCATTTGACCCCAACCACCCCGAGAAGTTCGATGCCGTGCTCAACGAGACCGACATGGTACTGCTCGATATTAAGCATGCCGACCCGGTCGAGCATAAAAAGCTGACCGGTTGCGATCCCGCACGCATCTTGGCGTTCGGCGATGAACTTGCACGTCGCAAGATCAAGGTCGTTATCCGCCACGTGGTGGTGCCGGGCATTACCGACACGGTGGAGGAGTGCGAGAAGCTCGGTCGCCTCATCGCTCCATGGCACAACGTGGTGGGCCTGGAAATGCTGCCGTATCACACGATGGGTGTCGTCAAGTACGAGCAACTGGGCATTCCCTATAAGCTTGAGGGCGTACCTCAGATGGATACCGCGCGCATGCCCGAGCTGCGCAATGCCGTTATGGCCGGTATGAAAAAGCGCCGTGCGGAGCTCAGGTCGGCCATCGGCTAACAAGCCATTTTTGCCCCTTTATGATACCCGAGCTGTACTGGCCTAACGGCTTGGTGCTGACACGGTTGAGCCAAAATGCTGGTACCATACCGTGGATAAGCAATTTGCACGGATTTGGGGGATGGCATGGCAACCATCGCGATCATAGGCGCACTCGAAAAAGAGGTTGCGCAGATTAAGGAAGAGCTGAGTGGCACGCATGAGTCGCAGGAGGCGGGCTTGACCGTTGTGAACGGTGGGCTTTCGGGTCTGACAGTAGTCGCCACGACGGCAGGCATGGGGACCGTGAACGCCGCTGCCGCAACGCAGCATCTCATCAGCAAATACGCCCCGCAGGCCGTTGTGTTTTCGGGCATTGCGGGCGGCCTAAACCCTAAACTCCATATTAACGACGTGGTTATAGGCAAGTGCCTGCGCTATCTGGATACCGATACGGCACTCATCGCCGAGTCGGCGCCGGGGCTCGAGGAGTTTGTCTCGACACCGGCGTTGGCTGATGTTGCCGCCGCCGTGCTTGCCGAGCATGGATTTGTGGATGCCTCGGCGGATGAGACTTCTGCGGAGAAGGACCCCAAGCAGTTCCTGTGTGGCACTATCGCCACGGGTGATCGCTTTGTTACGGGTGACGCCATGCGTAACGCTGCGATTGAGGCCACGCATGCCGATTGCGTCGAGATGGAGGGCGCGGCAATTGCGCACATCGCGGCCAAGAATGGTGTCGATTGCCTGGTACTGCGCGCTATCAGCGATAATTGTGACGAGGCATATGACGCGTTTTGCGAGCGCGAGTTCGATCTGGACGAGTACGCTCGCACCGCGAGCGGCATCACGCTTGACATCGTTCGTCGTATCGCCGCCGCGCAATAGCACGCCCGTTTTGTAAGAACCTACGACCAAGGAGTGTCCATGGCCGATTCCATTAACTATCAGCTTGCCAAGTTTGTTGCCAGCTACGGCAAGGTTTCGCAGATCCCCGAGTCCACCTGTCCCGAGGTGAGCTTTGTGGGCCGCTCCAATGTGGGCAAGTCGTCTATCATGAACAAACTCTTTGGCCGCAAGAACCTGGTCAAGGTTTCGAGTACGCCGGGCAAGACGAGCAACATCAATTTCTTCGAGGCCGACGACGTGCACTTTGTGGACCTGCCGGGCTACGGTTTCGCCCGTCGTTCCAAGGCCGAGCGCGACCGCTGGGCTGAGCTTATCGGCGACTTCTTCGACTCCGAGCGCAGCTTTAACCTGGTCGTATCGCTGGTGGATATTCGTCACGACCCCAGTAAGCTCGACCATGACATGATCGATTACCTGCAGGGCAACGAGTTCAACTTTATCGTCTGCCTCACCAAGGCCGACAAACTCAGCCGTACCCAGCAGGCCCGCCAAGCAGCAGCCATCAAAAAGCAGCTCAACGTCCCTGCCGAGAACGTGATCATCACAAGCTCCCAAACCGGTACCGGCATCGACGAACTCAAGCGCCGCATCGCCGAGGCCTGCCTCTAGTGAGTGCCCCTTACCAGCAAGAGCCCCTGCCAATAAAAATCAACTATCAGCCTGGCGCCCCTTCAAAGCGTGGGTCCCTGTAGACATCCTCAGCAAGGTAGGCGCAGGGACGGTCGGGATATTCCCTCAAAATCATTCCGCAGCGCGAAGGCCCCTTGTCCGTCGCTCCGTAGGAGCAGGACAAGGGGCCTTCATGCGCGAGGACGATTTTGAGGGAATATCCCGACCGTCCCGGACAGGTATATGAGGAGGATGTCTACAGGTACTCGATTTGAGCGCCTTCCGTGTCGCACGTGAGAATATGCGTATCACACTTGGGGAACTGCTCACGCAGCTTGACCTGCAGAAACTTTGCCACGATGGTGTCGTCGGTCACAGCCATGAGGGTCGAGCCTGAGCCGCTAATCCAGATGGTCTTAGCGCCGCCGTTAAGGCAGGTGTCGCGCACGGCGTTGTAGTCGGGAATCAGGCGGCGACGATAAGGCTCCTGAATGCGGTCGTCATTGGCAGCGGCAATCAGGTCCAGGTCACCAGTCTCCAGGCCGCGCGTCATGCCGGCGATGCGGCCCATTTGCCATACGGCGGTGGAGAGTGGAATCTCCTGCGGCACGACCTTGCGCGCCTCGCTCGTATGTACCTCGTAGGGCGGAATCACGGTAATAAAACGCAAGCGATCGCTCACCTCGTAGCGCAGACATTGGGGGAGCGAATCGGTCGGCGTAAAGGAGCAGACGGCGCCGCCAAGGATGGCGGGGGCGACGTTATCGGGATGGCCCTCGACCTCGGTGGCGATGCGGACGAGTTCGGCGCGGTCGACGGTGTGGCCTGTCAGCGCGGCGGCAGCCATGATGCCGGCGACGACGCAGGTGGAGCTGGAACCCAGGCCGCGGGCGACGGGGACGTCGGTCTGAATGTCGATAGCGACGGGGAAGGCCGGCTCGCCCCATGCGGCCAGCGCATCGACAAAGCTCACATAGACCAGGTTATTCTCGTTTTGGAACTCCTTGGGGCAGCCCGTGATGGTGAGCTTGTCGGCGCGCTCGAAGGTGAAGTGCGAGTAGAGGCCGACGGCCATGCCGAGGGTGTCGTAGCCGATGCCTAGGTTGGCGCTTGTTGCTGGGACGGTGATTTTGATCATGTGGGTCCTCCTGGCGTGCCTGGCTGTTTAGTTCGCTGCTCGGACAGTCCTGCGCAAGACGGAAAGCACATTAAGTGCTTTCCTTTGCGTGCGGAACTCACGACGAACTAAACAGCCAGGCACGCTGTGCGCGTTCGTCATCATCCCGAGGGTTATCTGATGAAAGAAGGTGCGCCGGCTTTCGCCGGCGCTTAATAAGGGATCTAGTTGGTGCTCATTCGTTTTGCTGCGGACTCGACGTAGCTGGCCATTTCGTCGACGTCACAGACGTCTTCGAAGCGGACAGGTTTGGACTCGAGCTCGGCGAGCTGGGTCGGGGCGACCGTGTTGGTGGCCTGCTCGAGCACGCGCATAGCCTCAAAATCGTCCTCGGGAACGTTGAGGCCCAGGGCATCGCAGCAGGCGCGCGGGAACTTGTAGGGGCTGGCGGTCGAAAGCAGCACGCGGGCCTTGGCGCCCTCGGCGGGAGCGACCTTTTCAAAGACGTGATAGCCGCAAGCGGTGTGCGGGTCGATCACGTAGCCGTTGGCGTCCCAGCAACTCTTGATGGCAGCGCGGACCTCGTCCTCGCTGGCCCAGCCGCAGCCAAAGACGCTCTGAATCTTGGCCAGCAGCTCGGCGGGCACCTCGTAGCGACCAGTCTGTGCCAGCTGCTCCATAAGGCCGGCAACGAGCTCGCAGTCGCCGTCGGACAGGAAGTAGAGCATGCGCTCGAGGTTGGAGCTGATGAGGATGTCCATCGACGGCGAAATGGTCGTGAAGAACGGGCGGTTGCGGTCGTAGACGCCGGTGGTCAGGAAGTCGGCAAGCACGTTGTTCTTGTCGCTCGCGACGATGAGCTTGGCGACGGGCAGGCCCATGCGCTTGGCGTAGTAGCCGGCCAAGATATCGCCAAAGTTGCCGGTGGGCACACAGAACTCTACGGCGTCGCCAGCCTCGATAGCGCCGGCGCGCAGCAGCTGCGCATAGGCGGCAAAGTAGTAGACAACCTGCGGTACCAGACGGCCGACATTGATAGAGTTGGCGCTCGAAAGCACCGTGCCGGCGGCTTCCAGACGCTCGGCAAGCTCCTTATCGGCAAAGATGCGCTTGACGGCGCTCTGGGCGTCGTCAAAGTTGCCGCGGATGCCGCAGACGGCGACGTTGTCGCCCTCCTGCGTGGACATCTGCAGGTTCTGGACGTGGCTGACCTTGCCCTCGGGATAAAAGACGGTGATGCCCGTGCCCGGAGCGTCGGCAAAACCGGCGAGTGCGGCCTTGCCCGTGTCGCCCGACGTGGCGGTGACGATCATGATGCGCTCAGCGCCGCCGTCCTTGGCGGAAGTGCGGGCCATGAGGCGGGGGAGCATCTGTAGGGCGACGTCCTTGAAGGCGCTTGTGGGGCCGCCAAAGAGCTCCATCACATAGGTCTGAGGGGCGTCAGCACCCGGCGCTGCGTCGAGTTTGACGAGCGGCGTAACCTCTTCACTCGCGAACGTGCCGCGGTATGCCTCGTCGACACACGCCGAAATTTCTTCGGCCGTGTAATCATTCAGTAACATTCCCAACACATCTTGAGCGATTTCAAAGTACGATTTATCTGCAAGCGAGCTGATATCGACCTGCTGGGTGCCAAGCTCGTCCGAGACAAACAAACCCCCGTCGGGAGCGATGCCGGTGCGGATTGCCACCTTACTTGAGCACGATAAAGTGCGTCCTCGTGTACTATGATAAGTTCCCATATAACACTGCTCCTCGGATGCCTTGGTCCCAATCGGTGAAACCATGGTATCAGAGCGCGCAAAATAGGTTCGCAGAGGCTTTTTAGAAAGGTAACCTCCAGCCCATGATTAAGATTGCCAAGTTTGGCGGCTCGTCGGTCGCCGACGCCGAACACTTTAAGAAGATCAAGGCCATCGTCGATGCCGACCCGGCTCGCCGTTTTGTGGTGGTTTCCGCCTGTGGTCGCCGCTTTAAGGGCGACACCAAGGTGACCGACCTGCTCTACCTGGTTAACGCGCACGTTAAGTACCACGTGTCGTGCGAGGAGCTGCTCGAGGACATCGGCCAGCGCTATTTTGATATTGCTGACGAGCTGGAGCTCACCTATCCCATCCGTGAGGAGTTCGCGGCTTTTGCCGAGCGCGCCCGCTCGGGCGGTTACTCCACCGAGGAGCTCGTGAGCCGCGGCGAGTACTTCACCGCTCGCCTGATGGCTGAGTACCTGGGCCTACCGTTCCTGGACGCCGCGACGGTTGTGGCGTTCCATCACGACGGTACGCTCAGCATGAACCGCACCTCCGAGCTGGTGCAAGAGTACGGTCAGCAGGGCGGCTTCGTTATGCCTGGCTTCTACGGCGCGACGCGCGAGGGCCAGATCAAGCTGCTCGACCGTGGCGGCGGCGACATTTCCGGCTCGATCCTGGCCAAGTGCCTAGGCGCCGACCTGTACGAGAACTGGACCGACGTTTCGGGCTTCTATTCTGCCGATCCTCGCATTGTGCCCGAGGCTCAGCCCATTGCGCGCGTTACCTACGAGGAGCTGCGCGAGCTTTCGTACATGGGCGCAAGCGTCCTGCACGAGGAGGCCGTGTTCCCCGTGCGCGAGGCGGGTATTCCGCTGGTCATCAAGAACACCAATGCGCCGCAGGACCCCGGCACCATCATTAGCGAGACGGCTGATGAGGGCGAGGCGGAGCCCATCATTACCGGCGTGACCGGCAAGCGCGGCTTTGTCGCCATCAACGTCGCCCGCGACCGCACCAAGCCCCGTGTTGGCTTTATGCGCCGTGCGCTTTCGGTGTTCGAACGCTATGACGTCTCCGTCGAGCACATGCCCACCGGTGTCGACCGCTTTGGCGCCGTGGTGCAGGAGCAGGATGTGCACGACTCGCTGTACTCGCTCGTGGGCGACATTCAGCAGGAGGTCGAGCCGCTCGAGATCGAGGTCGTCGAGGGCCTGGCGCTTATCGCGACCGTCGGCCGTAACCTGCGCGGGCGCGCAGGTATTTCGGGTCACCTGTTTGGCATGCTTGGCCAGGCCGGCGTGAGCGTGCGTATGATTTCGCAGAGCTGTGACGAGATCAACATCATTATCGGTGTCGAGGAGAAGGACTTCGACCTAGCGATTCAGACCATTTACCGTGCCTTCTCCGACGAAAACGGCATTGTGAAGGTCTCCGACCTGGAGGCTCCCGCGCCGGTCGATCCCGCCCTGGTCGCGCTCCACAAGTAGCTGCCATCCCGTTGATTTTTTGGGACATGTCTCAAAAATCTACGGCGGGGCGTTTCGTTTCGGTTTCGTTTCGACGGGGCGGGTTTCGTGCCCGCCCCGTTCTTGTATACACTGGCAACAATAATCGGCCTGCTCGGCGTGCGGGCAAAAGCCACAACCTTTAAAGGGGGAAGCATGAAACAGTACACGGTTGCTATTTTGGGCGCGACGGGAGCTGTAGGCACCCAGATGCTCGAGTGCCTCAACGAGCAGGAGTTTCCGGTCGGTAAGCTCAAGCTGCTGGCGAGCGCGCGCTCTGCGGGCAAGACCGTTGAGTTCCGCGGCGAGCAAATCGTGATCGAAGAGGCTTGCCCCGAGGCCTTTGAGGGCTGCGATATTGTGCTCGGAGCCGCCGGCGACGATATCGCGAAGGAGCTGCTGCCCGAGGCCGTCAAGCGCGGCGCTGTCGTGGTCGACAACAGCCATGCCTTCCGCATGGATCCCGAGGTGCCGCTGGTCGTACCCGAGATCAATGCCGACGATATCAAGTGGCATCACGGCCTTATCGCCAACCCCAACTGCGCGACCATTATCGGCCTGGTTCCCACCTGGCCGCTGCATCAGCTCGCCGGCGTGAAGCGCATGATCGTCTCGACGTACCAGGCGGCTTCGGGCGCTGGCGCTCCCGGTATGGCCGAGCTCGAGGCCCAGCTGGCCGCCCTGGGCCGTGGCGAGGAGATTCCCGAGCCGCGCGCTTTTGCCGCCCAGCTGGCGAGCAACCTGATTCCGCAGATTGGCGGCGTCAAGGAGGAGGGCTTTACCTCCGAGGAGATGAAGCTGCAAAACGAGGGCCGCAAGATTATGCACCTGCCCGAGCTGCGCGTGAACTGCACCTGCGTGCGCGTTCCTGTGCTGCGTTCGCACTCCGAGAGCATTACGCTCGAGTTTGAGCGCGATATAACGGTTGAGGAGGCCCGTGCTGCGCTGGCTGCCGCTCCCGGCGTCAAGCTGGTTGACGATATGGCTGCCGAGGATGCGCACGATCGCTTCCCCATGCCGATGGACACCTCCGACCAGGACCTGATTTGGGTCGGCCGCGTGCGTCGCGACATCTCGAACCCCGAGGCTGCGCGTGGCATCACCTTCTGGTGCTGCGGCGACCAAATCCGTAAGGGCGCGGCAACCAACGCCGTCCAGATCGCTAAGCTGCTCTGCGAGTAGTGTGACCTGTCCGGCGGGGGCCGGGCTTAGTTTTCAGAACGTCCTCGACCATGTGTGGCGCCTCGTCCTGCTCCTTCGGAGCCGCGGACAAGGCGCCACACTGGTCTGCGGAGTGTTCTGAAAACTAAGCCCGGCCCCCGCCTGCGGTGACGCTGCTGCGAGCGGCCTGCGATGGGGCTGTTGTTGGTTGAGGCCGCTGGGCTGATGTGGGGGCGCGTGGCTGTTGCGAGCCCTGGTCCCGGCGGCGGCCTTGGCGCTTTGCGCCTGCCGCCTTTGGGGACTGTGGGGTCGATTGGGGTTGTCTGCACAATTCGCGGTATTATGTTGCGGAGTTTTGAAAGGAGCCGCTGGTGGTCACGACGACGTTTGCTTCGCCTTTGGGCGAAATCCTGCTTGCCGCTGATGGCCGCGGTTTGACGGGGCTTTGGTTTGAGGGGCAGGAGCACTTTGGCTCCACGCTTCTCAAAGAAGATCCCGAACATGTTGAAGGCGCCGATGCGGTTTCTGGTGCTGGCGGCATGTCTTCGGTGAATCCGACAAACGGTGCTGCCTCGTCGGTACTTGAGCGTTCTTGGGCTTGGCTGAATGCTTATTTTGCGGGGCAGGAGCCTCGGTTTACGCCGCCGTTGCATATGATTGGTACGGCGTTTCAGCGCGAGGTTTGGTTTGAGCTGCTTTCTATCCCGCGTGGCGAGGTCGCTACGTATGGTGAGATCGCCCAGCGTGTTACGGCTCGACATCGTGTACCGGGAAACGAAGCACCCGTTGCGTCTCCCCGTGCCGTGGGGGCCGCGGTCGCGCGCAATCCCATTTCGATTATTGTGCCGTGCCATCGCGTGGTTGCCGCCGATGGTTCGCTTAACGGGTATGCCGGCGGGCTTGACCGCAAGGAGTGGCTGCTTCGGCTTGAGGGCGCGTACGAGGACTAACGTTCGAGCACTTTGCATAGCCAAGATGCCGTGAAAGAACGGGACATGCTTTCCGAATGGAGGCTCAGACGGAAACTACGTCCCGGAATTCCGTTTTAAAGCGGGATGCGCTTTCCGAATGGCGTTCCAAGCGGAAACCGTGTCCCGGAATACAGCCTCAGAGTGGGACGCCGTTTCCGGCTGAGACCACCTGCCTGGACATCGATCTACGCCCGCTCCTGCAGGGCGTAGATGGACTTATCCATGTTGAACAGGTAAGCCACAACGCAGACAATAATGAACATCGGCAAGTTACCAAAGCCGAAGACTTCGCAGCCAATAAGGATGGGTGCGAGCAGCGTATTGGTGGCGCTGCCAAAGACGGCTGCGTAGCCCAGTGAGGCGCAGAGCTCGACGGGCATGCCGAGAATCCCGGCGAGTACGACACCCAGGCTGGCTCCGATGGAGAACAACGGCGTCACCTCGCCACCCTGATATCCTGCGGCAAGCGTGGTAATGGTGAGTGCGAATTTGAGTGCCCAGTCCCAAGGTATGATGGCGACCTTGCCGTCACCGTCGAGCGCCGCGGATATCAGATTGGTGCCAAGCCCGCAGTATCGACCCTGCCATAGTGCGAACAGAATCGCCGATAACGCGATGCCCATAACGGCGATGCGTGCATAGGGGTTGGGGAACAGCCGCGCCGCAAGTGTTTTGGCATGTGCAAGGCACCAGGCAAAGGCGCCGCCCACCATACCAAACGCGATGCCCAACAGTGCCAGCCGTCCAAGACCGGGGAGGTCGAGCGCATACGAGGCGGTAACGGCGACCTCGAACTTCTCGAGCCCCAGGGCGCCGGAGGTCATGCTTGCGGCAAGTGAAGCCGTAAGCGCGGGGAGCAACGCGCGGTATTCCATGCGTCCGGCGACCAGCACTTCGATAGCAAAGACCGTAGCAGCGAGCGGCGTTCGAAAGAGTCCGGCAAAGCCAGCGGCCATACCAATGAGCAAAAACGTGTTGCCGGGGTTTCGGAAAGGTAGACGCCTGCCGATCCAGTGCGAGACGGTTGCACCAATCTGCACGGCCACGCCCTCGCGCCCCGCACTGCCGCCAAAGAGGTGCGTCCCCCACGTGCTCAACATAATGAGCGGCACCAAACGCGGGGAGATGGCATCCTCGCGTCCGTGACCTACGTCAAATACCAGGCTCATGCCCCGATCGGTGCCTTTGCCCCAGGTGCGGTAGGCAAATACGATGGCCAAGCCCATGAGGGCGAGGAAGGGAAGGAGCAGTGCGATGTGTTCGTCGCGGAAGGCGCCGATTGCCAGAAGCACGCGTCCAAAGAGTGCGCAGATGGCGCCAACGATGATGCCGATAGGGATTCCGACGGCACCCATAAGCACGAGGCCGCTATAGGTGTTGAGCAAGCGTTTGATTCTGCTCGATGCGTTGCTTTCCGACATTTTGCTTTCCGACACTTGCTCTCTTGATAGAAAAAGAGCTGGAGTTGCGCATCGTTGAGAGGCTTTCCAGCTTTAGCAAAACAAACTTATAAGATGCGACGGGCCGCGTCAAGATAATTGCTTGACAGCCTAGGAGGCGGCTGGTTGGCTGGCTTAAAACCTAGCGCGTGAAATGACGCTCCACGCTATTCAGCGCGCTTGATAGGATGACGAACCACGGTCTTAAGTTTCTCCGGCGCACACTTGCGTGGATCGGAGAGATAGATTTCGTGATGTAAACGGGTATCTGAGAAGTCGGGGACATAGCCCTGCTCGGTCGCATATTCATGCATGGCGTCTACGGTTGCCGGCTCGCTGTCGTAGGGTCCGGTATGCATGCATTGAACGCAGAGACCCTCGTCAACTTTAAGCAGCTCGACGGCAGAAAAGTCCAGTTTCTTTTTGGCCGTGGCTTCCGCGACCGCCCAGTCAAAGTCATCCTGAGTGACGAAATCGGGCAGGCGGATGCACGAGATAAAGTTGAAATCGTCCTTGCGTACATAATCGATGTCGCCGCTCGGGGAGTCTTGCCACCAGAAGCCCTCGAGCGGCGGTACCACAAAGTCGAAATAGCCCTCGATACTCCTTGAGCCTTTCTTTGACATCTTGACGGTATAGGCGATGCCGTAAAGCAGCGGCAGGGCATTTTGATACTCGCCACCTTCGGTATTTGGGTCGCCCTTTCCGCGAACGGCAACGTAGCTCATAGGCGGGACAGTTATGATACTCGGCTTGCTTGCAGGTCTGTAGAGCTCCTTGCATTCCTTCTTAAAGTCGAACGCCATGTTGGCCGCCTTTCTGCGTATTGGCCTGCTTAGATAGCGGAATCATATCATAGAAACGAACAGTTGTTCGAATGATTTGGCTGACAGATTGAGATGCGTGCGTTGTGTTTGGCGGTCGGCCTGACCCCATCGATGATTTCTCTGCCTCCCCGGCGCCTCATCTATAGCTGCCGTTTCCCCATATAGAACCTGCCAAAATAAACCCGTCCCTTTTTAGTCGGTGCGAAATGGGTAATACTAAAGAGTTATCCGACCAGATGGGAACCGATCGATGGCTTATATCGAATTCAAAGACGTCATCAAGGCATACGGCGAGGGCGACGCCCGCATTCACGCACTCGACGGCGCGAGCTTTACGGTCGAGCGCGGCGAGCTCGCCATCATTCTGGGTGCTTCGGGTGCCGGCAAGACCACGGCGCTCAACATTCTGGGCGGCATGGATACGGCGACCTCCGGCACCGTGACGGTGGACGGGCGCGACGTGAGCTCCGCCAACGAGGCTCAGCTCGTGGAATACCGCCGCGCCGATGTCGGCTTTGTCTTCCAGTTCTACAATCTGGTCCCCAACCTGACGGCGCTCGAAAATGTTGAGCTTGCGGCGCAAATCTGCCCCGATTCGCTCGATGCCGAGCAAACGCTTTGCCAGGTTGGCTTGGGTGAGCGCCTCGCCAACTTCCCCGCGCAGCTTTCGGGCGGCGAGCAGCAGCGCGTGTCCATTGCCCGCGCGCTGGCAAAGAACCCCAAGCTGCTTTTGTGCGACGAGCCCACGGGCGCACTTGACTATAAAACCGGCAAGCAGATCTTGCAGCTGCTGCAGGACACTTGCCGCAAGCAGGGCATTACGGTCATCATCATCACCCACAACTCCGCGCTGGCGCCCATGGCCGATCGTCTGATCCGCTTTAGGAGCGGCCGCGTGGAGAGCGAGACGGTCCAGCAAAATCCCGTGCCTATCGAGACGATCGAGTGGTAGCGCCCATGGACCAAGATCGCCAAAACAGCCTACGCCACGACGCGCAGAATACGGAGCGCGAGCAGGATTTTACGACCTACCGTACCGCTCAAAGCTCAAACGATATGGTGCCGACGGTTTTTCGCCGCGGCATCTACCGCACAATCCGAGGCAGTCTTAAGCGCTTTTTGTCCATCGTGGTCATCACCGCGCTCGGCGTGAGCGTGATGTGCGGCCTTAAGGCGGGCTGCGAGGACCTGCGCGATTCGGTCGACGCCTATTTTGACCAGCAGAATGTCTATGACATTAACGTGCAGTCGACCTATGGCCTTACGCGCGACGATCTCGCGGCCATCCAAGAGGTCGACGGCGTCGAGACGGCCGAGGGTATCTACACCGAGACCGCCTACACCGCCGTGGGCACAACGCGCGAGCGCGTGGTCGTGCAGAGTCTCTCCAAGGAGAACATCGATCAGCCGGTGCTGGTGAGCGGCGATTTGCCCGAGAGCGCCGATGAGGTTGCGGTGACTTCGAAGTTCCTGAAGGCTTCGGGCAAAAAGCTCGGCGATACGGTGAGTTTTGCCGCCAATGACGCAAGTTCATCGAACCAAAGCGCCAAGGATCAGTTTGCCGCGGGCGATTACACCATTACGGCCGAGGTCCTCGATCCCACTGATGTGAGCTCCGACTCGACAGTCAACGCCTTTCGCGCTGCTTCGGCGGCGGACTATAAGTTCTATGTGAGCGAGGACGCCGCGACATCTTCTTCCTACTCCGCGGTCCACGTGATCGTCGAGGGAGCCAAGAGTCTCAACTCCTATTCGGATGCCTACGCGGCAAAGATCAATGAGGTCAAGGGCAATATCGAGAAAATCCGTGAGGAGCGTGAGAAGGCGCGTGCTCAGGAGCTGATGGTCGACACGCCGGCAAGCTTGGATACGGCCGAGCGCGAGGCGAATATGCTCTTTGGGATTGAACAGGGCAACATCAATCGCATGGCCGAGGGCAGCGAGGAGCGCGTCCAGGCTCAGGCCGAGTTGGACCAGCGCCGCGCCGCCGCTGACCAGCATTTTGCCGATGCCCGCGCCGAGCTTTCCGATCTGGGCGAATGCTCCTGGTACATCCAGGACCGCGGTAACATCGCAAGCTACTCGAGCGTCGAGAGCGACAGTTCTTCGATCGAGGCCATCGCCACGGTGTTCCCATTTATCTTCTTTGTCGTCGCTGTGCTCATCAGCCTCACCACCGCCACGCGCATGGTTGAGGAGGAGCGTACACTTATTGGCCTGTACAAGGCGCTCGGCTATTCACGTGGGCGTATCCTGTCCAAATACGTGGACTACTCGCTGTGGGCGTGTCTGATCGGCGGCGTGCTTGGCAACATCATCGGATTTGTGGGCCTGCCGCTGTTCCTGTTTACGGTGTTCGACGACATGTACTCGCTGCCCCAGATGCTGCTTTCGTACGATATCGTGTCGTCGCTCGTGTCGGTAGCGCTGTTTGCCGTGGGCGTGGTGGGCGCCACGATTATCGCCTGCCGCCACGAGATGGCCGAGACGCCGGCTTCGCTCATGCGTCCCAAGGCGCCGCGTGCCGGCTCACGCATTCTGCTCGAGCGTATCGGATTTATCTGGCGCCGCATGGGCTTCTTAAACAAGGTGGCGGCGCGTAACCTGTTCCGCTACAAAAAGCGCGCCTTTATGACCATCTTCGGTATCGCCGGCTGCACAGCGCTCGTGATCTGCGGTATGGGCATCCGTGACACGTCGGTGGCGCTTTCGCCCAAACAGTACGGGCATATCACGCGCTACGACCTGCTGGCGGTCGCCAATCCCGACGATTTTTCGCAGACGTGCGCGGCATTGGATGAGCGCAGCGCGGCCAATGATTCCAACGTGACCGTGACCTCAACCCTGCCGATTATGACCGACAACGTCACCTTTACGTTTGGTGGCAAGAGCGAGACTGTGCAGCTCATCGTGATTCCCGACGACCGCACGGGTGACTTGGGCGATTACGTGCGCCTGGAGGATGAGTCCAAAGAACCGCTGTCTTTGCGTGACGGAGACGTGTATCTGAGCAAAAGTTCACAGCTGGTACTGGGGATTCAGCCGGGCGATACGGCGCACGTCCAGGATTCGTCGCTCAATGTTGCCAAGGTCAAAGTCAGTGACATTTCGCTCAACTATCTGGGCAACACGCTTTACATGACGCAGGGCACCTATGAGCGCGCGTTCGGTCGAAGCGCGCGCCTTAACGGCGTCTTTGTGCTGCTTAAGGGCTCGTCGGCCGATCAGATTGCGTTTAGCAAGAAGCTTAAGAGCGACGGTTGGCTCACCATCTCGAGCACGGCTGAACATTGGCAGAACTTCGAGGCGAACTTCACTATCATCAATTCCGTCGTGGTGCTCGTGACCTTTATGGCGGCGTGCCTATCGTTTGTGGTGGTGTTTACGCTGTCCAACACGAATATCTCCGAGCGCGAGCGCGAGCTGGCGACCATCAAGGTGCTGGGCTTCCGCCGTGGCGAGGTGCACCACTACGTCAACAAGGAGACGTTGATCCTCACGGCGATCGGCGCTGCGCTGGGCGTGCCGCTGGGCGGCTTGCTGGCCGAGAGCTTTACCTACATTTTGCAGATGCCGTCGCTGTACTTTGACGTCGAGGTCGAGCCACTGAGCTACGTGCTCGCCGTGCTGCTGGCCTTTGGCTTTACGTTTATCGTCAACCTCGCCACCAACCGAACGCTCAACAAGATCGACATGGTCGGCGCCCTCAAGAGCGCCGAGTAGCCTGCCAAAAAGGGACAGGTTTATTTTGGCAGGTTTTATCTGGGCAAACGCCGGGCAGCCTATAGGTGGCCCGGCGTTTGCCCCGTTTTGCTGGGGATGTTTGTCGTTCGGTGCTCTTACTGGCCAATCCAGTGTTGCGCATAGCTCTTAATGTCCTCGGTAAAACCGTCAAGGTCGTCAAGGGTGATCACGCTGTCGATAAGCAAATTGGCTATCTCGCGGTGCATTGTGCTGCGGCGAATGTCGTTTGCAATTACGCCTGAGGACAGCTTGTCTCTATTGAGGCTCTCTTCTAGTGCCCAAAATCTACTGGACGCTTCGCTGTCGCCATTCAGTATCTCAACGTACTGGCCGATGAGCTTTTCCATATAACGTTCTTGCCATTGAGGAAGCGTTTTCTTAAACAGCTTCCAGTCGCTTTCGGCTACGTCGCGCATATGTCCTCCGCTCGTCAAACGGGCTTTTCATTTGCCTTTTATTCTATTTGCTTTTCGCTCTCAGGCGTGGATGAGAGGCTCTCTTTAGCCTTCGAGATAGGGCTTGAATGGGTCGTATGCCACAAAATGGTCCTATCTACTATGTTTAATTGGATACCCTCAACCATGCCGGGAAAACAAAAAACAAAACCGCAGGTAGAAGGCCTGTCGATTTTCGAAAAGGCGGTCATGGTTGGCCCCATCGAGTTAAACGTAGTAGATGGCCCCATTTCGTGGCGGACCATCAAACGAACGCCGATGCTTGTGCTGTAGCCGCTCCGATCATACGTAAGTTGCGGTGGAATAGTTCCTAGATTCAGCCATTTGCGGGCTAAGCAGGAACTATTTCACCGCAACTGAATTTCAGGCCAGGCACCCGCAGCAAGAAGACGAATAGCCTCGGCGAGTGTGTAAACGAAGGGCCCTCCGACCCCGCCCGACGATTTCGATTGGCGACCTTTGACGGAGTCAAGGGAGGAGCCAAATCGAAATACGTCGGGCGGGGTCGGAGGGCCCGATGGGATGGATTTCGGCCGAGGCTATTCGTCGCCGAAGCTGATGCCCAACGCCTTGGCCTCGCGTACCAGGTCGCTCTGGGGATCGACATACTTGAGCTTGCCGGCGACATCCTCGAGCGGCATGTGGCACATCTTGCCATCGCGCAGGGCAATCATGTAGCCAAACTCGCCGCGCAGGCAGCCGAGCGCCGCCTCGACGCCGCACTGGGTCGCAAAGATGCGGTCCTGGGCATCGGGCTGACCGCCGCGCTGCGTGTGGCCGGGGATGGCGACGCGGGTCTCGCGACCGGTCTTGGTCTCAATCTCCTTGGCGATGTCGTAGACAATCGACGGACTCGTGCGCTCGGCAAGCTTTTTCTTGTACTCCTTCTTGGACAGCGCCGCGTCCTCCTTAGAGATGGCACCCTCGGCGACGGCCACGATGGTAAAACGGCTGCCGGTCTCCATGCGATGTTCGATGGTCTTGATGACGTTGTCCATGTCGTAGGGGATCTCGGGAATCAGGATGACGTCCGCGCCGCCCGCGACGCCGGCGTACAGCGGAATCCAGCCGACCTTGTGGCCCATGATCTCGATAACGAACACGCGGCCGTGACTCGAGGCAGTGGTGTGGATGTCGTCGATGCACTTGGTGGCGACGTCGATGGCGCTCGTAAAGCCAAACGTCAACTCGGTGCCCCAGGTGTCGTTATCGATGGTCTTGGGCAGGGCGATAACGTTGAGGCCCTCTTCGCGCAGGCGGTTGGCGGTCTTGGTGGAGCCGTTACCGCCTAGCATAAACAGGCAGTCGAGCTGCAGCTTATGATAGGTGTGGACCATTGCCGGCACCTTCTCGACGCCGTCGGCCTCGGGAATATCCAGGCGCTTGAACGGCGTACGGCTCGTGCCCAGGATGGTGCCGCCACGGGTAAGGATGCCGCTAAAATCGGCGGGCGTCATGACGCGGAACCGGCTGTAGATAAGGCCCTGGTAGCCGTCCTCAAAACCATAGATCTCAATAGGCTCTTCGCTATTGGTCATAAGCGTTTTGACAATGCCGCGCATGGTGGCGTTGAGCGCCTGGCAGTCGCCGCCACTGGTAAGAAGACCGATCCTAAGCATGATGAATCCTTCCGGGCAAGTTATAACATGCGCATAAGTTTACCCCCGCACACTGTTGATACGGGGGTAAAACGTGTTAGCTCAAGCGTATAGAAATGTAAACAACGTCAGGCGAGCGTAAGGTCGACGAGCCTGGGTCCTTACAGTGCGAAGGCGTCGACGTCGCCCCAGTGGCGGCGCAGCGTAATGGCGGCGGCGGGTTCGGTATTGTCAAAGACGACCGACCATTGCGTATTGCTGGTGATGTCTTTCGGATTGGGTTCTTGCGCTGCAGCGCGTAGGGCCTTCCAAGCGACTGCCTCGTCCTGGGCACCGACATGGGCGTCAAGGACATCGGCGATTGCGATGGCGCGCTCTTTACCATGGCCCAGCTCGCCATTCTTTTGGTTGGGCAGCACTTCGTCGCCATAGCAGGCGTAGAAGTTCGTAACCTGGCGTACAGGAGTCGCTTTGAAAGCGCGGTCTGGATCGCGCGGATCCCACTCTACTACGCGCGCGTCACCGGCGGCGTCGTTGATAAAGAAGTGGTAATCGCGTCCTGCCATGGCGTGCATGTCGTAGGCGGAAAGCAGGTCGACAGCTTCTTGCGTGGTGGCGGCACGGTCGAGCACCAGGCGGATGACGAGCGAGGTATTGATGACGGGGCGCTGCGTGTCCTGGTCACAGGGCTTGGAGTCCAGAGTGAGTACGGCAATGGACACGCCGCATTCGTTAACACCGTCGAGCTGGGCAAACGGGCCCATGAGTGCGGCGGCGCGTCCGCCGACGGAGTCAAGCGGAGTGTTATCGCCCAGGTTGTTAAGGGCGGCAAACCCGATGGAGGCATAGCCGTCGCGTGGGTGATTGCGCACCAGCAGTGCCGAGGTGTCGTCCTTAAAGTCGTAATTGCGACCGGTGCGCACGCGGCCTTCGGCATCTACGGCGACAAAAGCGCTGCAGGCAAACTGGGGCGCCTGGACATGTACCGGCACACCGGGCAGCACCTGCGCCACCACGGCATCGATGTAGCCCTGGTCGTCGCGCACGCCAGCGGCGATGATGCGATCAAGATCGTAGTCGTAGGCGATGTCGATTGCGTACAGGTCATAGCTATCCGCGTAGCCGGTCAAGCGTTTGAGCGACGCGGCGGACTTGATTTGCTTGCGGTAAACGATACCGGTGGCAGCGGCAAGGCCGACGGCGACTCCCGCGACACCGCAGGCGATGGCAATGTTACGTGGCTTCATGACGGCTCCTCTCGTCCTGTTAGCGTAATTGTCGCAAAAGGAGCGCGGGCATGATGGCTCAACTTGGTGAGCGGCGCGGGATTAAACATGGAATGAAGAGTGCGGCGCTGGCGTGGCGGGGTATGCTGGAGGGGACCATCAACCCAGCGAAAGGGGAGAGCATGACGGATCAGGAAACGCCCGAGCGCGCGCATGTGACGGCCGACGATATCGGGGCCGCCAACGACCTCATCGACTTTATCGAGGCATGTCCCAGCATGTTCCATACGGCGGCGACCATTATGGCCGAGCTCGACGAGGCGGGCTTTACCTACCTGCCCGAGAACGCGGCGTGGGACATCGAGCCGGGCGGGCGTTATTACACGCAGCGCAATACCTCGAGCGTTATTGCCTTTAAGGTGGGCGAGGACCTGACCGCGACGTGGGGCGAGGGCGGCGTTGCCGGTGACTATCATTTTCAGCTCACGGCGTCGCACAGCGATTCGCCGACGTTTAAGGTCAAGGCCGTGCCCGAGCTCGACGGCGCAGGCGAGACGCTGCGCCTGAACACCGAGGCCTACGGCGGCATGATCGACTACACCTGGTTCGACCGCCCGCTGGCGCTCGCGGGCCGCGTGTTGGTACGCGAAGGCGACCGTATTGAGAGCCGCCTGCTTGCCACCGAGCGCGAAGTCGCGATTATCCCGAGCCTTGCCATCCATATGAACCGCGGCGTTAACGAGGGCTTTGCGCCCAACCGCGCCGTCGACCTGTGCCCGCTCATCAGCGCCGGTGAGCTTAAGCAGGGCGATTTTGATGCCCTGGTTGCCGACGAACTGGACGTTGAGCCCGAGCAGATCCTGAGCCGCGATCTGTTCCTGGTCAACCGCCAGGATGCGCGCATTTGGGGCTGGGCTGACGAGTTCATCTCGACGCCCAAGCTCGACGACCTGGCCTGCGCCTACACCTCACTGCAGGCATTTTTGGGTGCCGAGAACGCGCGCGACGTCTCGGTCTTCTGCTGCTTTGATAACGAGGAGGTTGGTTCCGAGACCAAGCAGGGCGCCATGTCGACGTTCTTGGCCGACGCACTGCGCCGCATCAACGGATCGCTGGGCTTTGACGACGAGTCGTACCATCGTGCACTTGCTGCCTCGATGCTTGTGAGCTGCGACAATGCGCATGCCGTGCACCCCAACCACGCCGAGAAGTGCGACGCCCGCAATCAGGTTGTGCTCAACGGCGGTATCGTTATCAAGGAAGCCGCCAACCAGCATTACTGCACCGATGCCTTTAGCCGCGCAGTGTTCCAGGCTATTTGCGATGACGCCGACGTGCCCACGCAGGCCTTCGCCAACAAGAGCGATATGGCGGGTGGCTCCACGCTCGGCAACCTGTCGAACATGCAGGCGAGCATGCATGCCGTGGACGTGGGCCTGCCGCAGCTGGCCATGCACTCAAGCTACGAGACCGGCGGCGTACGCGACGTGATGTGCGCCATTCGCGCCCTCACGGCTTTCTACGAGCGAAACCTAACCATCAACGGCGCCGAAAGCGTGGAGCTCTAAAACCTGCTAAAAGGGACAGGTTTATTATGCAGGTTTTATCTGGGCAAATGCCGCAAAGCCAACAGCTGGACAGAATTGTTATGACACCGCAGGTTGAGCAAGCGTCAGCGAGCGATGTCCAGAGCGAACAAGTTGGCATGAAAAAGGCAAGGCATAGACCTTCTGGTCATGCCTTGCCTTTTGAATG
>CABUJN010000038.1:0-20266 GCA_902491935.1 uncultured Collinsella sp. | reverse complement strand
GGTTTGCCGAGCATGGCGTCAAACGACGTCAGCACCTCGTCGAGCTCGCAGGCATCGCCCGAGACCGTGCGAACACCTTGGATACCGGCCTTATGCAGACGCGCGAGATTTTGATCGCACTTGCGGTCGTGCAGATCGAGCGCGGTGTGCTGACGATCGTAGCCGGCACGCTTGGCTTGGCACATCATCACATAGGTCTTGGTGCCACGACCGGCGCCGATCTCTAGGCAACGCCCGGGACGGGTCGCCGCAGTAGCGATGAGCTGGGTGTTAAGGTCCGAGGCCACGGCAGCCGCGCGCTCAAACACGCCCGACGCAACCGTGGCCTGCGCATCGACCGGCGCATGGCAACCCGGGAACACGGGCGCAACAAGCTGCGATAGGTACGGATCAGGTTTGGTTGCAAAGGCATTTTCGTGCAGAGCGAGCGGCGCGGGTGCCAAGTTACCGGCAAAGTTAAGCGCACCCTCGGGCGTATCGAACGATGCCATAATGCGGGCGCACAGCCAGCGCGGCATGCCCATCAGGCGAGACAGGCGTACCAAACGGCGCTCGGACTCATCAGCACCCGCGGCGGCGGCAAAGTCCTCGACGTTGTCCGCGACCTTATGCAGCACGGCATTCGCAAGACCGGCAGCCGACTTAGCGCCGCTACGAACCAGCTCAACGCCCTGACTCACGGCAACTCGGCCAGGGGTATGCAGGTAGAGCATCTCGAAGGCCGAGATGCGAAGCGCCATGCGAACACGCGGCGCGACCTTTTTGGGCTTATCGAGGAACTGATCGAGCAGCTCGTCCAAAATGCCCTGCGTCGCGGCAACACCGAGCGCCAAGCGAGCGGCAAACGCGGAATCGCGCTGGTCAATGGCCTTGGCGGAAGCACGGGAAGACAACACGTCGCGTGCGTACACACCGCGACGGTCGGCCTCCATCAGCACATCGAGTGCGAGCTTGCGCGCGGGGGAAAGCTTGCTCATGACAAAACACCCCACGTAAGATCGGCACCCTGCAGGCCGGCAACCCAGGCAGAAGCAGCCATGGCACGCTTGCCGTCGGGCTTAACCTCGAGCAGCTCAACCGCGCCATCGGAAAGTCCCAGGTAAACACGCTTGCTCTTAACGGCAACAGCGCCCTCGTCAAGCGACACATCAGCCAGTGCAGCATCGAGCACGCGAACCGACTTGCCGGCAATCACACAACGGGCAGGCGCAGTATCGGACGAAGCCAACACGTGACGCACGCAATCGAGCGCCGACATCTGAGGATCCAGACGCATCTCCTGCTTGGAAATCTTGGCAGCATGCGTGACAAGAGACTCATCCTGCTCGGTCCAAACAGCCGACCCATCGGCAAGCGAGGAAAGCGTATCGGCCAGCAGTTTACCGCCCAGCTCGCCAAGCTCCATAGTCAGTGCCTCGGCATGCTTACCGGCAACCGAGATCGAAGCCTGCGCGCAATAAGCGCCCGTATCCACTCCATGTCCAATACGCATAATGGAAACGCCGGCAACCTCGTCACCAGCAAGAATGGCACGCTGAATGGGAGCAGCACCACGCCAACGAGGCAGCAGCGAAGCATGAACATTCACAATACCAAGCGGCGCCATATGCAGCACCTCATCAGGCAAAATGCAGCCATAGGCAGCCACACAGAAAATATCAGCCTGCGCAGCCTGGAGTGCATCAACTACCTCCGGCGTCATACGATTGGCCTCAACAACCGGCAGGCCAAGCTCAAGCGCCTTGGACTTAACAGGAGAAGGCTCCAACTTTTTACCACGCCCACGAACAGCATCGGGACGAGTAATGACAAGCACAATCTCGTTCCCAGCCCCAACAAGCGAAGTCAGCGAAGGCACAGCAAAATCAGGCGTACCCATAAACACAATACGCATAAAGAACGTCTCCCCTCAACCAAAGCCGAGACAGCTACAAATAACGGCGGAAAGCCAAGTACCCAGCACATCCGCAATAACAATTCAACAAGAACAAATATACCCAAAACCAAAGAAAGAGCCGCAATAAAAGCAGCTCTTCCAACAAAGCAATTATCAGCAAAGACGCCTATCCCTGGCCCACGGCACCCGGGCGAACCGGGCCATAACAACGCAGTCCCCGGTGCTGAGCGCCCACATATCGTCCCGCGCGCAGTTTCGCAGCAAAGCGAGAATGTTTGAGCACGGGATGATATGTGGGCGCTCAGCACCGGGGACGGTGGGATCTACTCAGTCTCGCCCGGTCGAGCGCCGCGGGCCAGGGCGTCCTGGTACTCCTTGACGGCCTTGAGCCTCTGCATGGGCTTAAGGCGCTCAAACATGGTGTTGCCGTGCAGGTGATCGATCTCGTGCTGCAGGCACACGCAGAACAGGTCGCCCGAGGCCTCGTAGCGAATCAGGTTGGCGTCCAGGTCGTACGCCTCAACGACGACATGGTCGGGACGCTCGATCTCGCAGCTAATACCGGGGATGGACAGGCAGCCCTCACTAAACGGCACCAGATGATCGCTCTGCTCAACAATGACGGGATTGATGAGCACGTACGGATCGTAGTCGTTCTTGTCGCTGTAATCGCAGTCGATGGTGACGAGTTGAATGAGCTCGCCGATCTGCGGGGCAGCCAGGCCGCAGCCACCGTTCTCGAACATCATCTTCTTCATCTTCTCGGCAAGCGCCTCGATGGCCGGGGTGATCTCCTCGATGACGGCGCACTCCTGGCGCAGACGAGGGTCGGGCGACAGTACGATTCCGTTGGCTTCCATGGCCATCCTTTCGGTTTGTTACATCAAATCATAGGCATCGACGTCAACGCTCACGCTCACGCCGCGCACGGAGCCCACCTCTTTGAGGCAGGCGTCAATATCATCAGAGACATGGTACCCTACCGGCGACTTTACAAGCAGATGGAAGCGGTAACGGTCCTTGGCTCTCTCGATTACACACGAAGCCGGACCAAGCACCTGGGGCACGGCGCTCCCCGCCCGCAAAAAGTCGGGAGCGGCGGCATGCCAGCGACGCTTGAGGAGCTTCGCGATGCGACCGATGTAGTCCTGCGCGTCAACCGCGTTCGTCGACCAAACCAAGATGTTGACCAGGCGGACGAACGGCGGATACAGCGCGTCGCGGCGCTGCCCCAGGTCGTAGTCGGTAAAGATCGAACGGTCGTGCTCGGCAACGGCGCGAATGACCGGGTCCTCGGGCAGATAGGTCTGGATAATGACCTCGCCAGGGCGATCGCCGCGCCCGGCACGGCCGGCGACCTGCTCCAGCAAATCGTAAGCGCGCTCCCCCGCTCTAAAATCGGGCAGCTTTAACGCAAAGTCGGCATTGACCACGCCCACAAGGGTAACCTCGGGAAAGTCGAGGCCCTTGGCAATCATCTGAGTGCCCAGCAGCACCGCGCAATCGGCGGCATCGAACTGCTCGAGCAACTTTTTATGCGAGTCCTTGCCACGCGTGGAATCGGCATCCATGCGAATGATGGCGACATCCTCGGGCAGCATCTGGTGCAGCGCGTCCTCGATCTGCTGCGTGCCCAGACCCATTTTTGCCAGGTAACGGCTGCCGCACCTGGGGCAACGACTCGTGGGCGCGGGATACGGCTGCACGCGCCAGGACGAACCACAGGTGTGGCACTGCAGCGTGTGCGTGCGCTCGTGGTACGTAAGCGCCGTAGAGCAGTGGTTGCAGGTGGGGACGCAACCGCACTCGCGGCACATCAAAAACGGCGCAAAGCCGCGGCGGTTGTGCAGCAGCACGGCCTTCTCGCGACGCTCGACCACGCGTTCCAAGCCTTCCATCAGCGGTATTGAGAACATGGAGCGGCTGCCGTGCGAGAACTCGCGGCGCAGGTCGGCAATGCGAACCTCGGGCAGCACGGCGCGTCCCGGGCGCTCGGGCATCTCGACGCGTGTCCAAGTGACACCGTTGAACGTGCCGCGGCGGCAGCGGTCGAGGGCCTCGGCAGAAGGCGTAGCCGAGCCCAACACGAGCGGGCAGCGATAGCGACGCGCCATCTCGGCCGCCACCTCGCGCGCATGGTAGCGCGGGCTGGAACCCTGCTTATAGCTGGTCTCGTGCTCCTCGTCGATGATGATGAGGCCCAGGTCGCTGAGCGGGCAAAAGAGCGCCGAGCGGGCGCCCACGACCACGCGTGCGGCACCGCTGGCGACCATATCCCACTGGTCTAGGCGCTCACCGGCCGAAAGGCGCGAATGGAACACAGCGACCGTCTCGCTAAAGCGCGAGCGGAAGCGGCCGACGGTTTGGGCCGTCAGCGAGATCTCGGGCACAAGCACGCACGCTGAACGGCCGGCCTCGAGCACGCGCTCGATAGCGGAGAGGTAGACCTCGGTTTTACCGGATCCGGTGACGCCGTCGACAAGGACTACGTCGCCGTGGGCGTCAAGACGGGCGCGCTCAATTTGCGCAAGCGCCTGCTGCTGGCCGTTCGTGAGCTCGACAGGTGCCTTGCCGCTTGCCGAGGACAACGTGGTCTGCTCGCTGCAGCCACGCCAGGCACGACGCTCCTCCACCACCACGGCGCCGCGTTTTTCGAGCGCCTTGATGGTCGCCGACACACTGTTGTAGAGCAGGTTAAGGTCGCGCGTCGTGACCGGTCCGCACTGGAGCGCCTCGATGAGCTGACGCTGGCGAACTGCGGTCTTGGGCGGCGTATAGTCAAAGCCCTCGGGCGTAAGCATCACCCAGCGGTTTTGGATAGGCTTGACGGCGGGACGCTCGACCGTCCACGCCCCGTCATCGCCCTTAACGACACGCGGGCTGCCACCCGGAGGCAAAAACAGACGCAGGCATTCGGAAAGCGTCGCGACATACTCGCGGCTCATCCAACGCGCAATGCGGGCGGCCTCGACGCCAAAGAGCGGTTTGCTGAGGATGGTCTCGATGGGCTTGACGCGCGAGGGGTCGAGGGCGTTGTTGCCTTGCAACTCGCCCAGCCCAGACGCAATGTCGACGATATAGCCCGCGGCAGCACGGTTGCCAAAATGAACTAGGACAGTGGAGCCGATCTGGGCCTCGTTGGCAAGAGACCGCGGAATGCCGTAGGCAAAAGGCTCGGACAGCGCACGGGTAGGAATGTCGAGGACCACGCTCGCGTAGGCGGCCGTGGGCTCGGGCGCAGGCGCGGGCTTGGCCTGCTCGGCCGTGCGGACAGGCTTTACGGAAGCCTGCTTAGGCTCAGGCGAACCAAACAGCGACAGTTGCTCGGCCATGGTCTCTGTACCTCCCACCCCATACGTCTTTAGAAACAAGAGCCCCACTCGTGGTGAGCGGGGCTCGGATACATGCGTTTGCGCGACTGTTACAGCGCCATCGTGCGGGCGCGGTCGATACGCGCCAGGCAATCGTCGCGGCCGACGAGCGCCATGGTCTCGCCCAGCGGAGGGCTCACCATGTTGCCGCAGACGGCGACGCGCACAGCCTGGAACACCACGCGCTTCTTGAGGTCCATCTGCTCGGGCAGCGGCTCAAGCGCGGCGTCGATGGCCTCGGCGGACCACTCGGTAACACCCTCGAGCGCGGCCTTGGCGGCGTCCAGAATGGCACCCATACCTTCCTTGGCCAGGCCCTTGTTAACGGACTTCTCGTCATACTCGAGCGTCTCGGCCGTGGCAAAGATGGGGGCGGCGACGATCACGGCGTCGGCCGGCATCTTGGTGCGCGGCTTGACGATGGCGGCAAGCGCGTCGATCCAGTCCTCGCCGTACTCGACGTTACCCTCGATGAGACCCGCCTCGTGCAGCTCGGGGACCATGATCTCATCGGCAAACTGGGCGTCGGACATGCCGTTGATGTACTCGGCATTGACCCAGTCGAGCTTCTTGGGGTCGAAGGTCGCCGGGTTCTTGGAAATGCGGTCAAGCGAGAACTTGCTGGCCAGGACATCGCGCGGGATGATCGTGGTCTCGCCGTCGAGCGACCAGCCAAGCAGCGCCAGATAGTTGACGAACGCGTCAGGCAGGTAGCCGGCATCGCGGTACTCCTCCACCGAGGTGGCGCCATGGCGCTTGGAGAGCTTCTTGCCGTCGGCGCCCAGAATCATGGAGATATGGGCGAACGTGGGCACGGGCGCGCCGAGGGCCTCATAAACCATGACCTGGCGCGGAGTATTGGAAAGGTGGTCATCGCCGCGGATGACGTGGGTGATCTTCATCATGGCGTCGTCGACGACGGTCGCGAAGTTGTACGTGGGCGTACCGTCGGAGCGGAAGATGACAAAGTCGTCGAGCTCCTTGGCATCGAAGGTCACCTCGCCATGGACAGCGTCGTGGATGACGACGTCGCCGCGGTCCTCGGGCACCTTGATGCGCAGGACGTAGGGCTCGCCGGCCTCGATGCGGCGGCGCGCCTCCTCGGGATCGAGATCGCGGCAGCGGCGCTGATAGCCCTGGAAGGGGTCCTTGCGCTCCTGCGCGGCCTTGCGATCGGCCTCGAGCTGCTCCTTGGTGCAGAAGCAGGGATAGGCCTTACCCTCATCCCAGAGCTGCTGGGCGGCCTGCTTGTACAGGTCCAGGCGCTCGGTCTGGGCATAGGGGCCAAAGTCGCCGCCCACCTCGGGGCCCTCGTCCCAGTCAAGACCCAGCCAACGCATGGCGCGCAGGATGATCTGCGTGTTCTCGTCAGTGGAACGGGTGGGGTCGGTGTCGTCGATGCGCAGGATGAACGTGCCGCCGTTTGCGCGGGCAAAAGCCCAGTTATAGATAGCGGTGCGGGCGCCGCCGATGTGCAGCTTGCCCGTCGGTGAGGGTGCAAAGCGGACGCGAACGTCTGATGCCATGGAAATCTCCTCGATTGCAGGATGGATGTATAACCGCACCAGTATAAAGCAACAATGCCCACCTCCGCACAAAGGGCACCGACTCAGTCATTGGGGACACACTCATTGGGGACAGACTTAAATGACCAGTCTCCAAATGCCGGAATGTTCCTTCGGCTGGTCATTTAAGTCTGTCCCCAATGAGTGAGTCTGGTCGTTTATGTCTGTCCCCAATGAGTAGGTGCGGAAAGGGTGTGAATGCTGGATTTACGCGATATGATGTGCCCTTGAATACAGAGCCCGGCGGAATGGTAACGGTCGCCGGGACACGTTTTTGAAAGGACAATCATGTCAGAAGAACTTCGTTCCATCCCGCCCCAGAAGGGTTCCTTTGTGTTTACGTCGGAGTCGGTGACCGAAGGCCATCCCGATAAGATCGCCGACCAGATCAGCGATGCCGTCCTCGACGCAATCCTCGCTAAAGAAATAGAGCTGCAGGAGCAGGGCTATATTGCGCCCAACGGCGTGCCCGCCAACGTGGAAAACGTCCGTTGCGCCTGCGAGACTCTCGTGACCACCGGCACCGTCATCGTCGCCGGCGAGATCCGCACCCAGGCATACGTTGACGTGCAGGAAATTGCCCGCGGCGTCATCCGCCGCATCGGCTACAACCGCGCCAAGTTTGGCTTTGACTGCGATACATGCGGTGTCATGAGCCTCATCCACGAGCAGTCCCCCGATATCGCCCAGGGCGTCGACGAGTCGTTTGAGACCCAGACCGGCGCGACCACCGACCCGATCGATCTGATCGGCGCCGGCGACCAGGGCATGATGTTCGGCTACGCCTCCAACGAGACCAAGACCCTCATGCCCATGCCGCACTACCTGGCAAGCCGCCTGGCCGAGCGCCTGGCAGCCGTGCGCCACGACGGCACCCTGGCCTATCTGCGCCCCGACGGCAAGACCCAGGTCACCGTGCGCTACGAGGACGGCAAGCCCGTCGAGGTCACGACCATCGTCATCTCCACGCAGCACGCTGCCGAAATTGAGGACATGGGCAAGATCAAGGACGACCTCATCGAGCATGTCATCGCGCCCGTCATGGCTGCCGAGAACATGCCGTGGGATAGCGCCGATATCTATGTGAACCCCACCGGCCGCTTTGTCGTGGGCGGCCCTATGGGTGACACGGGCCTGACCGGCCGCAAGATCATCGTCGACACTTATGGCGGCTACGGCCGTCACGGCGGCGGAGCCTTTAGCGGCAAGGACTGTACCAAGGTCGACCGCTCCGCCGCGTACGCCGCTCGCTGGGTCGCCAAGAACGTAGTCGCCGCCGGCCTTGCCGACCGCTGCGAAGTCGAGCTGGCCTACGCCATCGGCGTGTCCAAGCCGCTTTCGATCATGGTCGACACCTTTGGCACCGCACATGTTGCCGAGGACAAAATCGTCGAGGCCGTGGAGAAGACCTTCGACCTGCGCCCGGGTGCCATCATCCGCGACCTGGACCTGCGTCGTCCCATCTACGAGAAGACGGCAGCCTACGGTCACTTTGGCCGCGAAGACCCCGACTTCACCTGGGAGAAAACCGATCGAGTCAAAGAACTCAAAGCAGCCTGCGGCCTGTAAGCCAGCAGCAAAAGCTGCAACCAAATATCGACGCACCAAAAGAAGTACCGGCCCCAACCGGTACTTCTTTTTTATTTAAAGGTGGTGAAGATGAGCCGATCTGGGACATGGAATAGGTCATAGGCCGATGAATTTTGCAGCAGAGCGACTCCAACCATGTATCCTAAGTTCCGAGGGCTTTGGTATTTGGTCGGTCGCGAGTTCCGCACGAGCCGGAGACCACTTAATGTGGCCTCCGTGCGAGCCAGGACTGTAGAGCAGGCGACCAAATACCAAAGCCCTCGGAACGACGGGATAGAAAAGGAGCACCCATGGCAGGCAAGCCGCAAACACTAGCTACGACCTCGGCATTCGAGATCTTGGGCCCCGTCATGGTCGGCCCCAGCTCATCGCACACCGCCGGCGCCCTGCGGTGCGCCCAAGTTGCCGCCAGCCTGCTGGAAGGCCGCATCACCAAAGTCACCTTTGGCCTGTGGAACTCCTTCGCCCACACCTACCGCGGCCACGGCACCGACCGTGCGCTCGTCGCGGGCATCCTGGGTCTCGACACCGATGACGAGAACATCAAGCAGGCCTTCGACCTCGCGCGCGAGCAGGGCCTAGAATATCACTTTGACATCAAGGGCGACGACGCCTCCATCCACCCCAATACCGTCGACATCGACATGGTCGACGACACGGGCGCCACGGCACAGGTCCGCGGCGAGAGCCTGGGCGGCGGCAAGATGCGCATCAGCCGCATTAACGGCGTCGGCGTCGACATCTCGGGCATGTATTCCACGCTCTTCGTGGCGCACAAGGACGTTCCCGGCGTGCTCGCCGCGCTCACCAACCTGCTCGCCTACGCCCATGTGAACATCGCGTTCTGCCGCACCTACCGCACCGAAGTGGGCGGCCAGGCTTACTCCGTCTTTGAGACCGACGGTGCGCCCGACGACACCGTCGTCCCCATGCTCCGCAAGCTCGACAATGTCGATTACGCGACCTTTATCGAGCTCCCCGGTTCTGCCTCGTCGCTCTCCCCCGGCGTCTCGGCTAAGGAGATCTTCGATGACGGCGAGCAGCTGCTCGATGCGTGCGAGGAACTGGGACTCAGCATCGGTGCCGTCATGGCCGTTCGCGAGGCACGTCTGACCGGCGAGGCCCACGCCGTCGCCGCCATGCGCCGCGTGCTCGACGTCATGCGCGAGGAGACCACGGCCCCCATCGCCAATCCGCAGCGCTCGCTCGGCGGGCTTATCGGCGGCGAGGCCAAGCTCGTCGAAGCAACCCGCTGCAACGATTTGAGTGCAAGCCTGATGGGCACCGTCCAGACCGACGCCGTTGCCCGCGCCATGGCCGTGCTCGAGCGCTCAGCTACCATGGGCGTGATCGTCGCCGCCCCCACGGCAGGCTCCGCGGGTGTTGTGCCCGGCTGCGTGCTGGCGCTTGCCGATCACCTTCGGCTCGACGACGAGCAGGTCATGGACGCGCTCTACTGCGCAGCCGCCATCGGCCTCAACCTCACCACGAGTGCCTGCGTCGCCGGCGCCGAGGGCGGATGCCAGGCCGAGGTGGGAAGCGCCGCCGCCATGGCAGCCGCCGCGCTGGTGCAGATGCTCGGCGGCACGCCCGAGCAGGCGCTCGACGCCAGCTCCATCTCGCTGAGTAACCTGCTGGGCCTCGTTTGTGACCCCGTCGGTGGCCTCGTGGAGGTGCCCTGCCAAAACCGCAACGCCATCGGCGTGGCAGCGGCCTTTAGCTCGGCACAACTCGCCCTCGCAGGCATTAAGAGCCTGGTGCCGTTTGACCAGATGGCACATGTCATGCTCTCGGTGGGTCACGCGTTGCCGGCCACGCTGCGCGAGACGGCAAAGGGCGGCATCGCGCAGGCTCCGGCCGCACTTTCGGCCTGTGCAAAATGCGGTGTGTGCGGATAGCGACAAAGAACGACTCAAAGGTGGGACAAATGTCCCACCTCTTTTGAATGCCACCGTTTCCGTACCACAAACAGCAGGGCAATCGCTATAATGCAAGCCCAGTAAAAACACGATGAACCGCAAGGCGAAAATCGAAGGATATGCATACGATGTCGCAAAACGATCGAACTCAACTGATTCCCGATCCGCAGCAGCCGAGCAGGCACGCCGGCGGCGTTCAGTCGCCGCGTCCTATCGCGCCGAGCCACGGTCAGCAGCGTGGTGCGGCAAACGCTTCTCAACGCCCGAACCAACAGCGACAGCAGCGTCAACAACGTCAGCAGCACCAGGCAAGCGGCAATGCGCCCAAGCAGCCCCCCACGCACGCTCGAGGCGATCGCGGCCCCGCGCGCAAGTCCGCCGGCGACAATAAGTCGGGCAAAAAGACGACGCTCTTTGTCGTCCTGGGTCTAATCGTCATTGTCTATATCGTAGGCGTCGTAGCATTTTCGCAGGTAGCCTACCCCAACACCACCATCGCCGGCGTCGACGTCTCGTTCTCCAACGCTTCGTCTGCCGCCACCAAGGTCAACTCGGCATGGAAGCACTATAAGCTCACCGTGACAGGAGATGACTTTAGCTGGACCTATCAGCCCGAGTCCGATGAACCCATCGTCGACGGTGAAGCTGCTGCAAAAGAAATCATCAACCACAACGAAGCCTTTATTTGGCCGGTCCGCCTTGTGGAATCCTTAAGCGGCAAGACCAAAACAACCGCTACCTCCAACGCAGTCGATCTTGATCAAGACGTCGACCTGTCCATGCTCTCCGACACCTTTGACCAAAAGCAGTTTGAGAAGGATCTGGGCGCCGCCATCGACGAGTTTAACGAGGGCCGTTCGGGCACGTTCGAGGCAAATAGCTCCTATGACGAGCAGGCCGGCAAGTTTACCGTCGAGAAGGCGCGCTCCAACGAAAAACTCAACCGCGAGCATGTCATTAAATATGCCGAGCTCGAGCTTGCCTCGCTGGCCGAGACCGTAGATCTTTCCAAGCTCTGCAACGATGCCTATGAGCCGCTCAATGGAACGCTGACCGATGATCAGATTCAGGCCGTATGCGATGCCGCCAACAACTTCCTGGGCGTCAACGTGACCCTCAAGCTCAACGGCGAGGATGCTGGCAAGGTTGATGGCAGCTCCGTATTGCAGTGGATCAGCTTTGCCGATCCGGCCAACCCAACGCTCGATACGACGCAGATCAGCAGCTGGGCAGCCGAGCTCGCTAACGGCTTTAATACCGTGGGCTCCACTCGCTGGTGGACGCGCGCCGATGGCAAGCAGTGCGCCGTCGAAGGCGGCGACTTTGGTTGGTCCATCGACAGCAGCTCGCTCGCCAAGCAGGTCGAGGACGCCATTAACAACAAGCAGACCGGCGAAATCGAGATCAAGTACTCCCAGAAGGCCGACACCTTTACCGCAAAGGGAGAGCCCGACTGGAAGGCGTATATCGACGTCGACTTGTCCGAACAGCACGCGCGCTACTATGACGAGAGCGGAAATATCGTTTGGGAGGCCAACTTTATCTCGGGCAAGCCGGGCGAGGACGCCACCCCCGAAGGCGTGTGGCAGATCAACAGCAACGACGGCGGCAGTACCCTGATCGGAGCCAAGGATCCCGAGACCGGTAAGCCCAAATACGAAAGCCCGGTGAGCTACTGGATGCCGTTCGAGGGCAATATGATCGGCTTCCACGATGCCACCTGGCAAAACGACAAGAGCTTCGATAATGCCGAGTCGTACAAGTGGTGCGGCAGCCACGGTTGCATCAACCTGCGCCTGGCAGACGCCAAGGCACTTCACGACTGCATCAAAGTCGGCCTGTGCGTGGTTGTCCACTCGTAGTGCAACGCGCTCATTCCTACAACGTGGAACCGCTGCGACCAATCTAACAGTTCCGAAAGAAACCGTTCTATGCGCCCGCCCCAACCGGTGGGCGCATATAATTATCGAGGTTCTTTCTATAAAGGAGACGCTATGCCGAATGTCCCCACCATCACCCCGGGCGCGGATGATACCGAGCGCACGCCCGAAGATGCCACCGAAACGATTCCTCTGATTACAAACGCGCACACCGACAAGCAGAGCGGACGCACGAACGATACGGTCGAGATTTCCGATGAAGAGGCATATGCCAAGCTCAAGGCAAAACGCGCCGAACGTCGACGCAAAAAGCTCATCCGACGCGGTATTGCCGCCGGCGTCGTGGGTGCCGTCGCGCTCATTGCCATTGTTGCAACCCTTTTTATCAATGTGCAGCCACAGGGCGCTAGCGGTCCTGTGACCGACATGGTGACCGAGGGCACGTTTACCACAACGGTCGAGGCGAAAGGCCAGCTCAAACCCATTTCGTCCTCAGTGGTCTCCCCTTCTGTCGACGGCACGGTCGATTCGATCAACGTGCAGGCAGGCCAATCCGTCAACGAGGGCGACGTGCTTATGACCATTAAAAATGACGAGCTCGATCGCAACGTTGCCGAGGCGCAGCGTGCAGTTGCTGCCGCTCAAGAAGACCTCGCCAACGCGCAGAAAGCCGCAGCTGCCGCACAGGCCACCCCAACGACGGACGTCGATGGAGCTTCCGCAGCGGCTGGCGTCTCCGACGCATCAACGGACACGAACGCCGTATCGGCCGCGCAGCGCAGCCTCGCTTCGGCCCAGGCAAACCTCGATCAGGCGAACGCCAAGGCAGGCAGCCGTACGGTCACGGCCCCGAGCTCGGGCAGCATCGTGGAGCTCAACGCCAAGGTGGGCGCCACGGTAACAGGCGGCATGATCATGGGCGAAAGCGATACGAGCGGCGGCAAGCAGTGCATGCAGATCGCCGACCTGTCCAAGATGAAGGTGACCGTGCAGGTGGGCGAAAAGGACATCGCAAAGATCGCCGTTGGACAGAGCGCCAACGTCACGTATCCCGCATTTCCCGATATCGTGAGCCAGGGCACCGTCACGGCTATCGCGTCGGTGGCAAACTCCGACGCCGCCAACGGTGGCGGCGGCAGCGTAACCTTTAACGTCGACATTCTCATCGAGGCGCCCGACGCGCGCCTGAAGCCGGGCATGACGGCCGAGGTATCGGTGGTGACCGAGCAGCTCGACGACGTGGTGATGGTGCCGACGATGGCGCTCATGACCGAAGACGGCGAACACTATTACGTCAACGTGGCGACTGATGACGAGGGCAAGCAAACCCGTCGCGTGAAGGTGACCGTCGTGACGCAAAACGACAACGAAGCCGTAGTCGGCAAGACACAGGTCAAGCGCGACGACCAGGGCAACGAGATCAACCCCAACGTGCCGGTTACCAAGCTGCGCGATGGCGACACCCTCGTCATGGACACCGGAGCGGACGCAACGGCTGACGGCGGCTACGGCGCGGATTCGGGCAGTATGTCTGCCGACGAGGGCATGTAATGCGTCCCGTTATCGACATCCGCAACGTGCACCGCATCTTTGAGAGCGAGGCGGGGTGCGTCCACATCCTGCATAACGTGAGCCTGGCGGTAGATCCCGGCGAGTTCGTCGCCATTACCGGCCCTTCGGGCTCGGGCAAATCAACGCTCATGAACATCCTAGGCTGCCTGGATAAGCCGACGGCGGGCGACTACTACCTGCAAGGGCTCAACGTTGCCGAGCTCGACGATGACGAGCTCACCGAAGTTCGCGCCCTGAGCATTGGCTTTGTCTTTCAGAGCTTCAACCTGCTGCCGCGCCTGTCGGTTATCGAAAACGTCATGCTGCCGCTGGCCTACACCAATGTGCCCCGTAGCCAGCGCGAAATGCGCGCCGTGCACGCGCTGCAGGCCGTCACGCTGCCGGTCGACCACTGGGACCACCGCATATCCGAGCTCTCGGGCGGCCAGATGCAGCGTGTCGCCATCGCACGCGCCCTCGTCAATGACCCGCCCATCATTCTGGCCGACGAGCCGACGGGAAACCTTGACTCCGCCACCGGAGCGCTTGTAATGGAGACCTTCCATAAGCTCCAGAAGCGCGGCAAAACCATCGTGCTTATCACACACGACCCCGGCATCGCCGCCGAGGCCGACCGTGCCGTGACCATCCACGACGGTCGCATTCACGATGGCGCGAATATTCCACATGCACCGCGGACCCTGCGCAGCGCCGTGGATAGCCTGCCCAGGATTTCCGCCTCCGCCAACCCGCCGAAAGGAGAGATGGCATGAGCGCCCGCGATCTCATCCAGGAAGCCCTTCACTCGCTCGAAGCCAACAAGGGGCGCAGCCTGCTCACCATCCTGGGCATTGTCATCGGCATCGCCTCGGTTATCGCCATGACTTCGCTCATCGGCGGCATCCAAAACAGCCTGGTCAACAGTCTGGGCCTCAATGCGGCACGCATGGTGCAAATCTATTCGTCGCAAGAACTCACCGAGTCCGACATCGAGAAGCTTCAAAAACTGGTGCCGCAGATAGAGCAGATCGGCATTGTCGACAGCGCGTATACCGAGTATAAGACCGGCGATAAAAGCTATACCGTCATGGCACAGGGTGTCGATAGCGACATGCTCGACGCCGTGGGGGCCAGCAAGCTCGTTGCGGGGCGCACCTATTCCCAGGCCGAGTCCCAATCAGGCTCGCGCGTGGCGCTCATCAGCCGCGGCGGCGCCGATCAGCTTTACGGCAACGAACAGGATGCGCTGGGGAAAACCATCAAGGTGTCCAACGGCGAGGTGCAGATTGTAGGTGTGATTGATGGCGGCAACGACTCCATGGGCTCGCTCACGCTGTATATGCCGCGCGAAACCATCTCAGGCCTGTTTGGCGACGAAAATCCTTCATTCCCCAGCGTGACGGCTCTTGCCGCCGAGGGCACAGACATGGACGAGCTTTGTAAGACCATCGAGTCCAAGGTGCGCGCAATGAAGGGCATCGCGGAGGATGATGAGTACGACAGTGTATCGGCGACCTCCATGAAAAGCGCCATCGATGCACTCAACTCCTTTATGGGCGCGTTCTCGCTCATCATGGGCGCTGTCGCCAGCATCTCGCTGCTTGTCGGCGGTATCGGCATTATGAATATGATGCTCACCAACGTGACTGAGCGCATCCGTGAGATCGGCATTCGCCGTGCCCTGGGCGCAAGTCGTCGCGATATCACCGCGCAGTTTTTGGCCGAGTCCTCGGCGCTGTGCGTCACCGGCGGACTGTTGGGTGTCCTGATTGGCTATCTGCTGGCATGGGGACTCACGTTCTTTGCCGCAAGCTCGGGCATCATGAGCGAGTTTGGAGCTACCGGGACGATCACGCCAAGCTTCTCCATTACAACAGTGTTGATCGCGTTTGCCGTATCGGTCGGCATCGGCGTAATCTTTGGCTTCTACCCCGCTCGCCGTGCAGCAAAGCTCGACCCGGTGGAATGCCTACGCTACCAGTAAGCCACCACCAACAAATTGCGGTGAATTAGGGACTGAATATGCTATTTAGCAGCAAAAACAGACGCTATTTCACCGCAACTTATTGAAGGGCTGCTTGCGCCAGTTCCGTGCGTCGTCCTCGAGCGATTGGCGGATGACAGGCTTGTACGGGTCGAGCTTGCTCGGGGCGCTCCTCCTCGCAGGCGGGAGGGCACGCATGCGCGGCGAGCGCCTAGCGCGCGAACTCCCGTAAGAGCGCGTCTTCCACTTCCCTAAGCGAAAGGGCCCCGCCTCCCTCGGCGGGACGGGCGACCACGATACAGCGCGCTCCCACGTCGCGCGCGGAGGCGATCTTCTCGGCCGTGCCGCCTACGGTTCCCGAGTCCTTGGTCACAAGCCACTGGGCGCCCACCTGCCGAAGCATCGCCTCGTTGAGCTCGCGGGTGAAGGGCCCCTGCATGCCGATGACGTGCGACGGCGAAAACCCCGCGTCGATGCACTTCGTTATAGCACCGGGCAGAGGGAGCACACGCACGAAGAAGCGCTCCGCGAAATCGGCGACGCGCGTGTAGGGAGCAAGCTCCTTGCTCCCCGTCGTGAGAAGCGCGCGACCCGGGTTCTCGGAGAGAAAGCGCGCCGCGCAGGCGATCGACGCGACCGACACGACGCCTTTGGGCAGCGCCTCGACCGGGCGCGTAAGGCGCAGGCATCGTGCACCCACGGCGAGCGAAGCGGCCCGGATGTTGCCGCTTGCGAGCGTAGCGAAGGGGTGCGTGGCGTCGACGACGATGCGCGCGCCGGAAAGCTCGCGCTCCATGTCGGCCTCGTCGAGCCTGCCCGCATGTACCTCGATGCCCGGAAGCTCGCCCAAAAGCTCGCCTCCGTACTCGGTTGCCGCGTAGGCACGGGCGGGGATGCCCGCCCCGCTCGCCCATTCGCACAGAAGGCGGCCCTCGGTGGTGCCGGCAAAGATGCGCAGCGCCGGTACGGATGCGGGCGCCGTCACTTCGGACCGCCTGGGCGCGTGATCTGGTAGAGCAGCGCGTTCATAATGGCGGCCGCCACGGTCGAGCCGCCCTTGCGACCCCTCGCGACGATGGCCGGCACGCGTCGCGCGAGTAGCTCCTCTTTCGCCTCGACCACGTTCACAAACCCGACCGGTACCCCAATGACGAGCGCGGGCGCGATTTTCCCCGCGTCCATGAGCTCGGCGAGGCGCAGAAGTGCTGTGGGAGCGTTACCGACGGCCACGATGAGCGGACCCTCGATGCCGCAAGCTTTGTCCATGCTCGCAACGGCGCGAGTCGTGCCCGCGGCGCGCGCAGCCGCGGCGACATCAGGGTCAGCCATGTAGCACACGGCTTTGCAGCCGAGCTTCGCGAGCGCGGGCTTGCTTATGCCTGCGAGCGCCATGTTCGTGTCGGTGAGCACCGTGGCCTCTGCGCGCAGTGCGTCAAGCGCACAGTGCGCGGCGTCATGGGTGAACACGAGGGAATCGGCGTACGAGAAGTCGGCAGTGGTGTGGATGACGCGCTTCACGACGGGCTCTTCGAGCGGCGGGAACGTGCGGCCGCCGAGCTCTTCGGTGATGATCTCGAAGCTGCGCCGCTCGATGTCGCCGGGCGCCATCTCCTTGGAATCCATCTAGTACTCCACTCCTTCCCTTGCACATATCCCCTGCTCGTAGGGGTGTTTCTCGCACCGCATCTCGGTTATGTAGTCGGCCTTCTCCACGATCTTGCGGGAAGGCGCGCGCCCGGTGAGCGCTACTTCGACGCCGCGCGCGGACATATCGAGCGCGCGGTCCACGAGCGCCTCGTCGACAAGCCCCTTCGAAAGCGCGTCGAGTGCCTCGTCGAGCACGAGCAGCCCCTCTTGCGCGCCCTCGAGCTCGGCGAGCGCGGAAGCGAGGTTCCCATCATGCAGCTCGCACGTCGCGGCAAGTTCTTCCGACGTCATTGACCAGGTAAACTTGTCCGACACCTTCCCCGCGAACACGGGCACGCCGAAATGCTCGGCGAGCAGGCGCGCCTCCCCGCTTTCTCCGTCTTTCAGGAACTGCACGACGACGACGCGGCGGCCTGCGGCGAGCATGCGAAGGGCGAGGCCCATCGCCGCCGTGGTCTTGCCTTTGCCGTCGCCATGATACACGTGGATCATACGCCCTCCTCGATAATGCGGTAGACATACTCCATGTCGAGCGCCCCGCGCACGACGTCGGCCAAGCGGTCGAACTCGCGCGCACGGTGATCGGCCGCGGACACCGCGCCCGCAGCACCCACGACGCTCTCGGGCAGGCCGCGCATGCGCGCGAGCGAGCGCGCGAGGGCGAGCGCCACCCCCGGTTCGTCGAACAGGCCGTGGAGATAGGTTCCGAACACGTTTCCGCAGGCCGCGCCTTCTGGTTTGCCGCCAATCGTGCCCGCAGGGGCGCAGGAGACGGTCGTTTCGCCGTCGTGAATCTCGTACCCGCGCGCCGTCATGCCGTTCCACACCGAGAACGCGCCTTGGGCGCCCGTGATGCGCAGCTCCGACTGGGCGAGGCGCTTTTCCTCCTTGAACACCGTACTTGCAGGGATGAGCCCGAGCCCGCGCGCGGTGCCAGTGCCTTCCCTGCCGTGCGGGTCGGAAAGCTCGTCTCCCAAAAGCTGGTAGCCTCCGCATATGCCGAGCACCGGCGTGCCCGCGCCCGAAAGCGCGCGTACACAGGCTCCGATACCGCTAGCCGCAAGCCAGCGCGCGTCGTCGAGCGTAGTCTTCGAGCCAGGGAGCACCACCAGGTCGGGTCGGCCCAGATCGGTCGTCGAGGAAACGTAGCGCACGCCCATGCCGGGCACGCGCGAAAGCGGGTCGAAGTCGGTGAAGTTCGACAGATGCGGAAGGCGCACGACGGCGACGTCGATGACGCCGCGCGTCTCGCGGGCAGATAGGCGCGGCGCGAGCGAGTCCTCGTCGTCCAGGTCGAGCGTAAGATACGGCACGACCCCCACGACGGGAACCCCGCACATCTTCTCGAGCGGGGCCAAACCCGGGCGCAGGATTTCCACATCGCCGCGGAACTTGTTCACCACAAGCCCCCGCAAAAGCGCGCGGTCCTCGGGCGCAAGGAGCGCGACCGTGCCGTAGAGCTGGGCAAACACCCCGCCTGGGTCGATGTCGCCCGCGAGCAGCACGGGGGAGGACACGGCGCGCGCGAGCCCCATGTTGACGATGTCGTTTTCGGCAAGGTTGATTTCGACGGGGCTGCCGGCGCCCTCAATGACGATGACGTCGTTTTCCTCCGCGAGCGAATCGAACGTCTCCAAAATCTGCGGCATGAGCGCCTTCTTTCGCGCGAAGTAGTCCCTCGCAGCAAAGGCTCCCTGCGCCTTGCCGGCCACGATAAGCTGGCTTCGGTGGTCGCTTTCGGGCTTGAGCAGGATGGGGTTCATGCGCACGTCGGGCGCGATGCCGCACGCCTCGGCCTGCATGATCTGGGCGCGCCCCATCTCGAGGCCGTCGGACGTGACACCGCTGTTGAGCGCCATGTTCTGGCTCTTGAAGGGAGCCACGCGCAGGCCGTCCTGCGAAAGCACACGGCACAGCCCCGCCGCAAGCAGGCTCTTCCCCGCGTTCGACATGGTGCCCTGGATCATGATGGGCTTCGCCCTACCCACGGGTATCGACCTCCTTCGCCGAGCCTCGGCTATCCGCGCCCGCCATAGCGCCACTGCAAGAAGCGCCGCCCCGTTCGTCGGGTTCGCCTTCGCCCGATGCGCCTTCCGCCCGAAGCGCGCGGCTGAACGCCATCGCAAGCCGGGCGTTCTCCTTGCGCGTGCGCACCGCGACGCGGCACCAGAAACGGGACAGTACCGAAAACGAGTCGCACGTGCGGACCAAAACCCCCTGTTTATACAGCCGCTCGGGGAAGTCTTTCGCCGGCGTGCGGACTAAAAGGAAGTTCGCATCCGACGGCACGACGGAAAGCCCGAGCGAGGAGAGCTCGTGGGAAAGCCACGCTCGCTCGCCCGCCAATACATCGCGCGTACGCGAGACGTATTCGACGTCTTCCAGGGCGGCGATGCCCGCGGCCTCGGCGACCGAGGAGACGGGCCACGCCTGCCCCGCCCGGCGAATCCCCTCGATGAGTTGGGCGTTTCCGCTAATCAGATATCCCAACCGCACCCCCGCCATTCCGTAGAGCTTGGTGAACGCGGAGAGCACGGCCACATGGCGCGAACACGCGGCGCGTGCGGCCACGCTCCTTTCGCGGGCGTCGGGCGCAAATCCGAGGAAGCACTCGTCCACGACGAGCAGCGCGCCCACCTGCTCGCAGCGGCAAGCCGCGGCATCGATCACGCGGGGGTCGACGAGGCGCCCCGTCGGGTTGTTCGGATTGCAGAGGTACGCCACGTCTCCCGGCCCCTCGATCGCGCTGGCGAAGGAGGCGGGCACGTCGAAGTCGTCCGCTTCGGAGAGCGGGAACTCCTGCACGCATGCGCCGTAGTACGATGCCGCCTCCGCATATTCAGAGAACGTCGGCGCGCACAC
>CABUJN010000037.1:0-20288 GCA_902491935.1 uncultured Collinsella sp. | reverse complement strand
CTGCGGCAGGCGTTTTTTGCCTTTGCGAGCACGGTTTCTAAAGTTCTCGACGGCTTCTTCCATGCCCAGGGGTACATAGGTGAGCTCATCGAGGTTTTCGGGCAGGTAACAGGCAAGGCTTTGCTCCTGCATGCGACCCGCCGTGAGTTGTTCATCGCTGGGCAGCGCGTCGGGTGCGGCGCAAATGCCATAGACGACGGCACCCATCTCGCACGTGCGGCATTCGTACTCGGTCTCGGGATGCTCGGGATGGTCGCGGCGGACGTCGTCGCTTACCCAAAGCGTATCGTAGCCGGCCGCGGCAAACTGTCCCAGGGCGTAATCGCGCAACGGCTTGCTATCGGTGCGCAGTGTGACGGTAGCGCCGGCTGCAAAGAGCGGGCGGTAGAGCATCAGATGGTCGACATGGACGAGTCGTTTTTTAGCGTACTTGGCCTTGGGCTGCGGCGTGGGAAAGTTAATGGTGATGGCATCGAGCTCGCCTGCGGCAAACAGCCGTGGCAGCGATGCGGCGCCTCGGGGCAGGACGAGTGCGTTGGATAGCCCCTGTTCGCAGATTTTCTGCGCGGCATAGGCGATGCAGATGGGCTCCTGGTCCATGCCGATAAAGAGGGCATCGGGCTCGCGGTGGGCGCGCTCTACAAGGTACGTTCCCTTGCCACAGCCAAGATCCAGGTGAAGGTGCTCGAAGGGCTTGCTGCCTGCGGGCGCACAGGCCTTGCGCCAATCTCCGGCATAAGCCTCGGGGTTTGTCTCAATCGCATCGGCGTAGCGTTCCAGGCGCTCCTCGAGCACAAAGTTCTTAGGCGTGCGAACGTGGACGGCTCCCATGAGGCTCCTTGGTCATAAGTATGGAACGCATAGCTGCACGTTCCGTCAATGGATTGAAAAAGGGCGGGCATAGTTTGCCCGGAAGATGCGGTGCGGCTCGGCGGCGAGTCGTCGATGCCTACAGGCGCTTGAGAATCACATAGCGGTTGAGCTCGCCGCTACGACCGTCGGCATGGAAGCGCTCAAGCTCACGCACGGGGACCTCGCCGCTCTTGTAGAACGTACGGACGCCGCGCACCAGGTCGGTGATCTGCTGATCGTCAAAGTGATGGCAATAGCGGTAGGCGTGGCGGTCGTTTTGCCAGCCAATGAGGTGGTCGCCGGCTTCAAACTGGGCGGAATCGTAACCCTCAAACGGCGGGGTGAGCTCGGCGCGGGCTTCGGCGCGAACAGCCTTGCGCGCCATGCGCTCGTCGTTCATAAACTCCCAAAAGCTGATGGCGATGATGCCGCCCGGGCGCGTCTGGCGCACCAGGGCGTCGAGCACGCGTACGCGGTACTCACACGACGGCACGTGGTGCATAAAGCCAAAGCAGACCGAGATGTCGGCGAGCGGGGCGTCGAAAAGCACGTCGGGCGTCTCGGCGGGGTTGAGCTTCATAAGGGCGTCGAGCACGTCGAGTTCCTGGAAGTGCAGGTTGGGAATGCGCAGCGCGTGGCCATGTGCATCGATGGCCAGGTCTTGGCACGAGTCGACACCATAGAACTCAAACGGGCAGCTGGCATCTGCCGAGGGGTTTGCGCCATCGACGCCCTTGGCGGCAAGTGCGCCGCCGGCGGCAAAGTTCTCGAATCGCATATTGCCACAGGCAAGATCGAAGACGCGGACGGGATGCTCGATCGTGGCGACGTCGAGCTGTTCGAGCGCGATATCCATGGTGCGTACCCAGCCGGGCCACGGGGCCTGGCGCGTATCGGAAAAGGAAGCGGAGTGCTCGCGATAGAACGTGTTGTTGAGCTGGATGAGCGATGAGGCGAAATCGCGGTTCACGGCGCGGAACTCCCTCCGTTGGCGGTGCGGAATAAACAGTACGACCATACTACCGTTAACGCCGCAACGGGGACAACCAAGCTACGGGTCATTGCTTTGTTTGGACACATTTCCGCAGCTCATATGCGCCCGCAACCGCCGGTTGTCAAAAATCTCACTAGAATAGGTGGCATGCTTTTGGCGGTGGCGGATAGATTTTTAACTGTGCAAGGCGCCTTAAGAACAAAAGCGGTCCGGCGGTACGGCTGGCATCACATAGGAGGAACCATGAATGTAGAAACTGCGCAGCGGCTCGCCGACCTTCGCCGCAGCAAAGGCTTTAGTCAAGAAGGACTGGCACGAAAGCTGGGACTGTCGCGCCAGGCGGTCAGTAAATGGGAGCGCGCGGAGAGCTCGCCCGATACCGAGAACCTGATCTCGCTCGCCAAACTCTATGGTGTGAGCCTGGACGAGCTGCTCAATCCGAGCGACGAGATCGAGGACGATATCGAGTTTGAGAACGAGGACCGCGCTCGTCAGCGCGAGGCCGAGGCGGCAGAGCGCGCACGCACCCATGAGGCGGCGGCACGAGCTACCGAGGCGGCAACACAGGCGAGTGACGCCGCCGCCAAGGCGGCGCAGGCGGCAAGCTGGAGTGCGCAGGCTGCCAATGCGGCGACGGCTCAGGTGACGGGTACCGGTGCGGCTGGTCCGACTCCGGTGAAGGGTCCGTTCCAGTCATTCCCGTATTGGGCCGTGTGCTGGCTGCTGTTCTTTTTACTGATGTTCCTGTTTGGTGCCGGCCCCTTTGCTGCGCTGATCTTCTTCACGATTCCCATCTATCACTGGGTGGCGCGTGCACTCGATGGCGATTGGGCGCGCGGGGATATTCAGGTTGGTCCGGCACCGGTGGCGGTCAGGGCCCAGGGGAAGGATACTTCTGCGGAACCTGATGCTGACGTGGCTACCGCGGCCACCGCTGAGCCATGTGCCAAAGAAGGTGACGAATGATGAAGCTTTCGCATGAATCCAAGCTGCGCCTGGGCGTCGGCATCGGAGCGTTTGTACTGATTATCGGGCTTGTTTTTGGCGTTTCGCGGACTTTGATTCATTTTGATGGCCCGTGGGATCTCGACGATGTTATACCCGGCTTGTCCGGTATGGACGATGTGGTTGATGACGACGATTTTATGAACGATGGCGGTAACTATTCCGCTCGGCCTCAGCAGCTTTCGTGTACGACCTTTGATGCCGATGAGTTTCGCTACCTCGATTTCGATATCGATGCGGCTACGGTGGACGTCAAGGTTATTGATGGTAACAAGGCTCGCGTTATCGAGCGGGGACGCGTTGCCAATGGTATGGATGCCTCCAAGGCCGCGACGCAGAACATCGCATCCGTCGAGGACTCGACGCTCAAGGTTTCCCAGTTTGGAAGTGATGACGGTAAGGCAATCGATCGCTCAGTTACGGTCGAGCTGCCGCGCCGTGTTGCCGAACATCTGAAGGGAGTCAACGCGCACGTGGGCTCGGGTGATCTGCAGATTGCCGGTGTCACCTGTGATGGTTTCGACCTTTTCCTGGGTGCGGGAGATGTGGAGTTTACGGGCAGCGTGACTGATGCGCTCAGCGCTGAGGTCGGTTCGGGCGATGTGACGTTCGAGCTTTACCAGGCCCCCGCGAAGTCGATGGACGTGAGTGTGGGCTCGGGCGATGTGGAGATGACGGTTCCGAACTCGACGGGCTTTAAGGCGAGCCTCACCTTGGGCAGCGGCGACTTCGAGAGTGATTTCCTTCCGCTTGGCTACGACGGCGAGACCATTTTGGATCTTGAATTCGATAACGGTGACAAGTCTGCCACGTATCGTTTTGAGGTCGGTTCGGGCGACATGTCGTTTGATTCGGAGTAGTGAGGCAGACGAAAGCCTAGGCGAAGATACAGACGCGCTGTTTGATGAAGGCGCCGAAGCCGAGATCGGCTCCGGCGCCTTTGCCTTTACAATGGGGGCATGGAACAGATTATTTTGAACATACTCGAGGCCCTGCGTCGCGGCGAAACCGTGGACGACAAGGCGCTCGTCAAACTGATACATGCCGAGGCGCGTCGTGAGGGTGCCGACAAACGCGATTTGGCCAAGCGCCGTCTGCTGCCGTTCTACCAGCGGGTTAAACGTGAGGAGCCGGCTCGGTGGGCTGCGTGGAATGTCGATTCCGAACTGGAACGTCAACTGCTGCAGGTGTTGCGCATGAAGCCGCGCCGCACGGCTTCGGGCGTGGCGACCATTACTGTCATCACCAAGCCCTGGCCGTGCTCGGGCGACTGCCTGTTTTGTCCCAACGACCTGCGCATGCCCAAGAGTTATCTGCACGCTGAGCCGGCGTGTGCCCGTGCAGAGCAAAACTGCTTCGACCCGTATCTGCAGGTGAGTGCTCGTTTGACCGCGCTTTCGCAAATGGGGCATGCAACCGACAAGATCGAGCTTATCGTTCTTGGCGGTACCTGGAGCGACTATCCGCAAGGGTATCAGGCATGGTTTATGGCGGAGCTTTTCCGTGCGCTCAATGACGATGCCGTCGCCGGCGTGGCTGCCAACCCCATGTTGGCGCGTCCGGGCATCAGCCGTGCCGAGGCAGGGCGCCTGCTCGATGACGCGCCCGCCGATGCGCTGCCGCCGGTGGTGGCGGAGCGTCGCGAGCGCTATCGGGCTGCCGGTATTGCGACCGACGAGGCCGAGCTTGCGAGCGGTGTTGCCGGCGAACAGGAGCGCGTAGATGCTGCCGTGGGCGGCTATAACCGTGCGGTGCGTCGTCTGTACGGCCCCGGCACGCCGTGGGACGAGGTCGCCGAGTGGCAGACGGCCACGATGGAGGAGCTCGAGCGTCAGCAGCGCATCAACGAGACGGCGAAGCATCGCGTAGTGGGGCTCGTTATCGAGACCCGGCCCGATGCCGTGACGCCACAGGCGCTCACGCTCATTCGTCGCCTGGGCTGCACCAAGATTCAGATGGGCATCCAAAGCCTTGACCAGCACCTGCTCGATATCAACGAGCGTCGCATTTCGGTAGCGAAGATCGAGCGGGCGTTCTCGCTTGCGCGCCTGTTTGGCTTTAAGATCCACGCGCATTTTATGCTCAACTTGCTGGGCGCTACGCCCGAGGGGGACAAACGCGACTACGAGCGCTTTATGACCGAGGGCGCCTTTATGCCTGACGAGGTCAAGGTCTACCCGTGCTCGCTCATCGAGGGCTCGCGTCTGGTGGGCTGCTATGAGCGTGGCGAGTGGTGCCCCTATACCGAGGACGAGCTGCTCGATGTGTTGGCCAACGACATCGTGGTGACGCCGGCGTTCTGCCGTATCAGTCGCATGATCCGCGACTTTAGCTCCGACGACATCATGGTGGGCAACAAGAAGCCTAACCTGCGTCAGCTCGTTGAGAACCGCCTGGCTGCTCGGGGTGACGGTGCGACGGTGCGTGAGATTCGCTATCGCGAGATCAGCACGGCGGGTGCCGACTTGGATGAGCTGACCCTTGACGAGGAGGTGGCGTACGAGACGCCGGTGACGCGTGAACGCTTTTTGCAGTGGGTGACGCCCGAAGGCAAGATCGCCGGCTTTTTGCGCCTGTCGCTGCCCGACCATTCGTTTGTTGCCGCGCATGCGGACGAGTTGCCGACGACGCCGGACGAGGCGATGATTCGCGAGGTGCACGTGTATGGCATGGCGGCGCGCGTGGGGGATCAAGGCCAGGCAGCCCAGCACCATGGGTTGGGACGGTCGCTGGTGGAGCGTGCGTGCCATATTGCTCGGGACGCGGGCTATGCGCGCATCAACGTGATCAGCGCGATTGGTACGCGCGAGTACTATCGCCATTTGGGTTTTTACGATCATGGCCTTTATCTGCAAAAGGAGCTCTAAATGAACAAGCCGAGTGTTTCTGCTGGCGTCGTTGCCGGCGTTGCTCTGGGAGCCGCGGCGCTTGGTGCGGCCGCCATCGCTGTTCGTGCTGCCTGTCTGCAGGTTGCGCGAACCCGCAATGGGTTGGCGCGTGTGAAACGCGTGCACGATGAGGGCGGCGACGAAGTCCGCGTGCTCGTACAGGGCGGCGTCTACCAAAGCGCGAGCTATGTCGGCGATCGTTGGGCGGAGCCGGTCTTTGCGTACTATCGTGCATTTGACGATGTGTTTGAGGCCGAGGACGCAATGCGCGACGCTTATGGCTACGGCATCGACCGCATGCTTATGCTGGGCGGCGGCGGGTTTGCCTATCCCAAATTTGCGCTGATGTCGCACGAGAGCTTGCGCATGGACGTCATTGAGTACGATGCCGAGATTACGCGCCTGGCGCGCCGTTGGTTCTACCTGGACGAGCTGGAGCGCACGGTGGGCGATCGCCTGCGGGTGATTACCGCTGAGGCTCGCTCGTATCTGGGCGTGACGAGCGTGGGCCATCGTCGCTACGACGTGGTCGTGAGCGATTGCTTTGGCGGTGCCGAGCCCGTACGCGAGCTGGCGACCGTTGAGGCGCTGCGTCTAGTGCGGGGTAGCTTGAACTCGGGCGGCATCTACGTGGCTAATATCGTGAGCTCGAACGAGGGGAACGATGTGACGTTCCTGCGCGACTGCGCTGCCACGGCACTCGAGGTGTTCGCCCACGCCTGGGTGGTCCCGTGTGGCGATGCGGAGTTCGGCGGCGAGGAGAACTACCTGCTCATCGCCAGCGACGGCGACTATGCCTTTGCCGAAGCCGTGCCTTTTGACGTCGACTTCCTCGGCACTGCCCTTCACGACAAGTAAGTCTCCCCGTCCCAAAAAAGACTGGTTTTATGTGTGGTCGCGCCAGCTGCGGACGCGCTGCTTCATGCCCTCTATGTCGAGCACGCCTTCGGCAAAGCCCTTGCGCACGAGCTCTTCGGGAACAAACTCGTCGTAGCGGTCAAAGTAAGGAACCTCGCCAGAATAGACGAGCTCGATGGGATCAAAGTCCTTCTCGGCCTCGGCGTCGAGCACCTCAAAGAACGTCTCCTCGTCGGCCTTCATCTTAAACTGCATAAAGTACGGGCGTGAAGGGTCGAGCCCGCGAAGGCCAAGCTCCGCGGCGCATTTAATCTTGAGCATACGTTCGAGCGCCAGAAAGGCGTAGCTGCCTAGCCAGGGGAAGAGTACCCAGGTGTCGCCGCCAAGGTTGATAAGCGGTTTAGTTCCTGCGCCCGAAATCTCGGCGGTATGACGAGCCTGCGCCAAGCGAGCCCGTGCGTTACCCATAAGGTACGGATATGCCGCGTGCTCGTTGAGCGCCTTGCGCATGCGCTCGAGTACGTGTGTATTGATATCACCGGGGCAGTCGCCAAAGTAGGCCGGCACACGGCCCTTGACCTGCGTGGCAAAGACGGTATGACGCTTCCAGTCCACTTCCTCGACAATCCAGCAGTGTCCGGCGATAGCGATGCGCTCACCGGGCGGTGGGGGATTGACGATCGTGCCCAACTCGGCCGATTCGCTGCGAACGGTAAACTCCTCGTTTTCCTGGAACACGGCGTAGAACTTAAAGTTGTTAATGATGCGTTCGCCCGCGAGGCCCACAATGAGCCCACCGCCCTCGGTGACCTGGATATGGTCGATCTTGATGAGGTGGCGCAGCAGCACGCGATAGTCATCGGCCGAGACGCGATGGAAATAACTGAGCGTGAGCACGCGCTGGGCAAGTTCGGCCGGCGTGAGCTCTCCGGTACTGGCAAGCGTCGACATGGTCTGGTGATAGAGCAAACTGTAGGGGAGTCGATCGAGCTCGGGCGGCTCGACCCATTTTTCTTCGCGATAGAGTTGCACGAGCGCGATGCCCTGCAGGAGCTTCCAGGGTATCGTTTCGGGCATCATCGTGCGCGGCTCGGGCTCCTCCTCGCGCATGACAAACCACATCTCGGGCGGAAGATCGCGGCGGCCTGTGCGCCCCATGCGCTGCAAAAAGGAGCTGACGGTAAACGGTGCATCGATTTGGAACGCGCGCTCCAGGCGACCGATATCAATGCCGAGTTCCAGCGTGGAGGTGGTGACGGTTGTCTGTGCCTGTTCCTCGTCGCGCATGAGCTCCTCGGCGGTCTCGCGTAGCGATGCCGAGAGGTTGCCATGATGGATGAGGAAGCGGTCTGGCTCGTGCCGGTTTTCACAGTAGCTGCGCAACATGGAGCACACGGCCTCTGCCTCCTCGCGCGAGTTGGCAAAGACCAGGCACTTGCGGCCGCGGGTATGTTCAAAGATGTAGCCCATGCCGGGGTCGGCGTTGTCGGGTGCGGTGTCGGTGGGGTTGAGCAGCGCCTGTTCGGTTGCCTGAGGGATGTCGACTTCGCCCTCGGGGGCCGAGGAAGTGCGACGGTCCTTGTGGGCAGCCTTGCCCCGTGCCTGCTCGCGACGTTGGCGCCGTTCCTCCTGTGTGAGTTGCCCGCTATGACGCATGTCTTGGGTGCTGACGGGCAGTGCCGCGGGTGGTGCCGCCTCAATGCGCTCGCAAGCGAGCACCTCAGCTTCCTGCGGACCTGTGCTCGTGAATCCTCGCTGCTGCGCCTGGGGACCCGAGTTGTAGAAGTGCTCCATGGAGATACGCCACACGCGGCGCGGCTCCTCAAAGCGGGGGATGACGCAGTCGCGTCCCGTCCCCTGCGACAGGAAGGCACCCGTGCGTTCCGGGTCCCCGATGGTGGCCGAAAGGCCAATGCGGCGGGGTCGCACGCCTGCCATGCGCGAGAGGCGTTCGATAAGGCAGAGTGTCTGCCCGCCGCGGTCACCGCGCATGAGCGAGTGGACCTCGTCGATGACCACATAGCGCAGGTCGCAGAACATACGCGGGATTGCCATGTGCTTGTGGATCAGGAGTGCCTCGAGTGATTCGGGCGTAATCTGTAGGATACCGCTCGGCTTTTTGATGAGCTTTGTCTTGTGCGACTGCGAGACATCTCCGTGCCAGTGCCAGACGGGGATATCGGCCTCTTCGCACAGATCGTTGAGGCGAACGAACTGGTCGTTGATGAGTGCTTTGAGGGGGCCAATGTAGAGGGCGCCCACGCTCGCGGGCGGGTTCTCCCAAAACTCGGTCAGGATGGGAAAGAAGGCCGCCTCAGTTTTGCCAGATGCCGTGGATGCCGTCAGGAGCACATTGTCTTGCGTGTTGAAGATGGCATCTGCTGCCGCAACCTGAATGGAGCGCAGACTCTCCCAATCGTGGGAGTAAATGAAATCCTGGATAAACGGGGCATATCGGTCGAAAGCGTTCATGGAACCTCCTCTCATCAACGGGCTGATCAACGCAACGGGCAACGGCTCGATATCTTGCAATATCGGCGTTTGCCCAGATAAAACCTGCCAAAATAAACCTGTCCCTTTTTGGCAGGTTAGATGGTGAACTCGGCGAAGTTGCGGTCGCCGCCTGCGGTGCCGGTGTCGTCTGTTGCGGCTGCCGGCGCCAGCGTGTCGCCACCGACGCTTTGCAGTAACTCGGCCACGTTAGCATCGGGGTTTTGACACAGGATATCGAGCAGCTCGATAAAGTCGCGGATGACCTCGCGGGGCGTCAGATGCGTGTCGGCCCCCACGCGGCCGAACTCAATCTTGAGGAAGTCCACCAAGTCGCTCTCGGCAAGCGTGGGCGTCCAGCCAAAGTAGCCGGCATGGATCTGCATGAGCTTTTCGATGAGCACCAGCAGCTCCTCGTAGGTGAGCGGCTGCAGGCGGATGATGGGCGCGAGCATATCTTTGAGATCATCGCGCGCAAAACGGCCCTGAGCGAGACGACTCCGAAGGGCCTCGTAGGAAAAGACGCCGCGGCGGCGGTCCTCGATAGAGGTCGGCGTGCCACCCATGATCACGCCCAGGTACTGCGCTTTGCCCTGGAGCGTGTCGTTGTACATGGTCAGGATCTTCTCGTAGTTATATTGGCGCGTAATCGCGTTGGGAATCTTGTATAGATTCACGAGCTCGTCGATGAGCACCAGCATGCCCTTGTAGTCGCTGCAGACCAAAAAACGTGCGATGAGCTTGACGTAGTCGTACCAGTCATCGTCGCTGATGATGGTCGAGGAGCCTAGCTCGGCGCGCGCCTCACTCTTGGTGCGGTATTCGCCGCGAATCCATTTGGTCACCCGGCTCATAGCCTCTTCATCGCCTTCGGATACGGCCGCGCGGTAGCGGCGGAGCATGCGGGTGAAGTCGAAGCCGTGGACCATTTCCTCGAGCGGGGCCAGTTGGGCATTGACGGCAGACTCGTCGGCATCGGCACACGAGGCGACCCAACGATCCAGGATAAGGTTGAGCGCACCGCCTTCGGGGCGCGTCTTGGTCGATATGTTGCGGATGAGCTCGCGGTAGGTGGCAAGGCCTTGTCCCTGGCCGCCCTGCAGACGGCGCTCAGGGGATAGGTCGGCATCGGCGACGACGAATCCCTCGCCCATGGCGTGCGTGCGGATGGTTTGGAGCAAAAAGCTCTTGCCGGCGCCGTAGCGACCGACTAGAAACCGGAAACTCGCGCCACCGTCGGCGATGAGACTCAGGTCGGTGAGCAGAGCACGGATCTCGACCTCTCGCCCCACGGTGATATAGGGAAGGCCAATGCGCGGGACAACGCCGCCCTTGAGCGAATTGAGAATGACGGCGGCGACGCGCTTGGGCACGCGGGGTGCTGCGGATGCGGTATCACTCATGGTCTAGGTATCCTCTCACGTCTGCTTCGTAGTCCTCGATAATTTGCGGTCCTGCTGAGCCAAATTCAATAACGGTGTCGCCCACCAGGTCAAAGAGCGCCTCGTTGATGCTGTCGACGAGCATGTCCTCGCTCTGCCCCGATTGCACTACCGCCGATTCCGCCTGTACTGCGTTGTGCTCGAGCAGCGCGCGGAGATAGGCGTCTGCGGCAGGCGTGAGTTCGTTCGTGGCGTCAGCGGGCGCAACAGCTGCGAACGCGGGCGTCGGCGCGAGAAGCGGTGCCACGACACCAAACTGTTCGGTGGATATGGTTGGCTCGTCGGTCTCGTCCTGCCGAATGGGTGCCGCGACCGCCTCGACAATCGCGTCGGCTACGGGCTCGGCTTCCGGTTGCCCTGAGTTCGCTGTCTCGACTTCCACGGGCGCGCTGTCCTCGCGCTCTTCATCGATTAAAAGCGCTTCGCGCGTTTGCGCAGCGGCGCTCCGAATGTGCCCCAGCTGAGTCAGGTCGATATCGATCTTGACGGGCTGGTGTGCGGCGTCCCACGAAAGCCATGCCACAATCTCGTCATCGATAATCTTGGCCAGATATTTGGGGACCTTTTCTTCCTTAAGGGGATGGGCGGGGCCCAGCGCCAGGCGCAGGCGTTGGTCGCAGGCGCGCATCATTTCACCGAGCTTGTTGCTCTTTTGCCTACTACCGTGGATACGCATACATTCCCAAAAGCCGTTTTGGCAACGGTAGATATGGATAGGATCCAAGCGGTATTCGCAGTCCTCGTGGCGCTCGGGCGCAAAGAATACGGCCGAGGCAAACATGGTGTAGGGCATGGCCGTCTCCTCCCCAAATAAACTCGCCACGATGCCGGTCTTTCGGTGCGTGTCATAGTAGCGCGCCATGCGGACATACACGGCGCATGCTACGTGGCGCAGATCGCGATGGTGGCTGCGATCGAGCCGCGAGTTATTTAGGTTGTACGTGGAGAGGGCGTTGATGGCGGCCATGAGTCGCTCCTCGCGCACCTCATCGGGCGGAAGGGGGAGCGTGGGCTCGGAGGTTTTGCGACGCTTAGGGGTCTGGCCGGACGGTGCCGGTGCTGGTACAAGGTCTCGTGCCGCGCGTCGCAGCTCGATAAGGGCGTTATCGAACATGACGGTTTTAGAGTCACGAAGCAGCTTGGGGTCGAGCCCGTGGAACACGGCGTAATCCTGCAGCCACACGCGCGCAAACCGGTCGATGCCGGGCTCGAAGGCGCGATAGACATCCCAAAAGGCCTTGATCTTGTTAAAACCTTCGAGCGGATCATCTACGCCAATGCCGCAGATCAGCTCATAGAGATACAGAAAGGCAAAGGACGTAGACGTTTCCTCGACGGTTCCGCGGCGCACTTGGGCACGCCAGGTAAAGTAGCCGCGCAACTGCCGGTCGCTCATGGCGTTGTAGGTGGGAAAGTACGACTTAAAGGTGCCGTTGTAGGGACAGTCGTCCTCAAAGTCGGCCATCAGCAGGCCCTGGCGGTAGAAAAGCTCGGCTTCCGAAAGCCAGCGACCCGCGCCGCCTTTGGGGTCATCCTGCCAGCGCGATATCTCGCGCATCTTGCGGTACTGGTCGGGAAGGAAATTCTGCATCTGACGACCGGTTTTGAGAATCGGCTCGTCAGCATAGACTTCGCTTGAGAAGCGGGCGGACTGATGGGTCCGGGCCTCGGCCATAATGCGCTCGATGAGCATCTTAATGTCCTGGTCGGCCACCGTCTCTCCTCTCCTAACGCAGCTTCGGTGACCTCATATCATAGCACAGCATCAAACAGGTGTTCGAGATACTGCTGCGTAGATAGATTTAGAACAGGAGGGCGTAGATGACGGCGATGACGACGGAGGGGAGCATATTGGCCGTGCGGAAGGTCTGAGGACGGATGAGGTTGACGCCGACGCAGAAGATAAGCATGGAGCCTACGAGCGAAAGGCTGTTGAGGGCTGCTGTGGTCATGATGGGGGAGAGCGCGCCGGCAAACAACGTGATCGTCCCCTGGAACACGGCGACGGGCAGGGCCGAGAAGATGCAGCCGCGTCCGAGCGAGGCCGTCATGGTGCAGACGATGATGCAGTCCAGTGCGCCCTTGAGGGCAAGCGTTGACCAGTCGCCGAGCAGGCCGTCCTGGATCGATCCCACAATGGCCATGGCGCCGATACACACGGTGAGTGAAGTCGAGACAAAAGCGTTGGTGAACTCGTTATCGCCCTCACTGCCAGTCTTGCGCTTGAGCCATTCGCCAAGGTTCTCGATGGCGGCTTCCAAGTTGACGGCCTCGCCGATGAGCGAGCCGAGGGCGAACGAGACAATGAGCATGGTGGTACCGGTGGTCGCCAGCGCCTCCCCATCGATAAGGAGCATCTTTTGCATGGTGCCGCCCAGGCCGATAAACAGGACGCACAGCCCCGATGCTTTCATGAGCGTGTCTTGAATGCGCGGTGTAATGAAGCGGCCGCCCGCTAATCCCAAAAGACCGCCCGCAACTAAAAGCACAACGTTGATGATTGTTCCCAAGCCCGGCATGAGCCCTCCCGTATTGATGCCAACGTGGCAATCGTAGCAGAGTGGAATGCGAGGTACATCGCGACTCATCTAATACGTTATATAAGTGGTATTAGGAATGGTGCGCAGCATTTAAGCCTCAGGTGGTTGTCGGGACATAGGGATAGTAGTCAAAGCGCAGCGTCATAAGCCGCTGTGGGGATTCAATAGCCGCGGCGATGATATTGGCATCGCGGGCACGATCAAACCCTACGAGTTCGATCTGATACGAGACGTCTTGCATAATGTCCAGACGTCGCCAGGCGAGGAGTGTGTCGCCATCGAATTCCAAGGTCTTGCCTCCGTCTGGGGCAACGGCGTATAGACGCAGCTTGGCGGTGGTTGCAGGTTCGACAACCGTGACCTTTTTAATTTCGTTTCGAGTATTCTTGGCGCCCAACAAGGTGAGCAGTGTTGGGGCCACGACCTCGCCCGATGGCAAAAAGACGACTTCGATGGATTCGGGAAATGCGATGATGGCCGACTTGCGGACGGGCTGATTGGCGGCGGCAACTTCGATGTTCGCAGCGTCGATGACCTCTGTGTGGTCGAGCGCGGCAAGCACGCAGCAGTTACCCTCATCAATTTCTTGAGGATCAGCAAGCCCCAGACTGTCCGCGAGCTCGGGGTCGTTTGGAACGGCAGCGGGCTCATTCGATGCTTCGAAAGAAGCTGGGACGCTGTTTGTCGGCGACGGCGTGTCGCCCGCACCTGCTTCTTTGTCCGCGCTCTCTTCTTGTATGGTTGCGTTGATGGGTTCGTCGTTTGAGGGGAGCGTCTTGGCGTCAAGCGCGGAGGGGAGAATTCCGATGGCTCCGGATCCGCTCCACTCCATTTCGAGAAGCGCCGGGTCGGCAAGAATGCGTTGCCTGCTTTGCGCGTGGACATCGATTTCAATAGGGCCTGCCTCTATCCCTCGTGTAAGGCTGAGTGATCCGGCTGGCTTCTCGAAATGAGCGTCTGTGTCTTTGGTGCTGACGGCGTAGAACAGCAGGGACGCTTCTCCCGCCGCGATGGCATCGGTGTCGGCTTTGGTCAGCCGCAACGATGCCGTGAATGAGAGGGTGGGCTGCGTGTCGTCTGCATTCGCGGCGGCGCAGCCCAGACATATACCGCCTCCTTTCTCAAAAAACGTACCGTCGAAGGCGACCTTCGCTCCGTTCGCCGAGTCATCGATCGAAGCGATGTCGATGCGCAGCTCTAAATTGCATGGATCGCCATCTGCGTCGAGCACAACCGAGCGCCACGTGCAGACGGCGTACCCCGCCTGGGAGCCGTTTGCCTTGTTCGAACGATTGATATCCACGACTATCGAACCGTCCGTATTACGACGAAGGCATCCCGAGGTTGAGATTGCAGCCTGTGCGATCGAAAAACGCTTGCACGCAATGGTACTCGACGGATTTGGGGCGGAACTTAGGGCTGCTGGTAAGGAGTCTGCCATGACGGGAGTCGCCCAAGCGGCGACAGGCGTTCCGGTTGCGAGCGCGCCGCAAAGTGCGACGACGGGCAAAAGGTTCTTCGATGCCATGGGGTCTCCTTAGCTAATTTAGTGCGGCCTGTCCGTGTTTTGTTTCTGGCTGCGTTTGATGTGTAGACCGAGGCCGGCGGTTCCCGCGCCTGCTGCTGTGGCGCCTGCTGCCAAGAGCCATCGTCTGTCGCCTGTCTGCGCCAACGGTTCCTCGCGGTCGCGGCGGTCGAGCTCCGAGAGGTCGACCGCCACTTGTGTGGCGGCCTGCGCCTGTTCTTGCTGGGCAAAGGCCATGGCTGGCCCAAACGCCAAGATGCCGATGGCGGCGGCCAGGGCGACGGCCTTATGCCGTGTGCGCACCGGGCTCGACCGTCCAGGTGATCGTTGCAACCTGATCGCCTTCGCCGGTTACGTGGAAGATGTCGCGCGTGACGCGGGCGACGTTTCCGCTTGTCTTGAGCTTGATTTTGTCCGTGCCGCCGGCAATGCCCTGGTAGCCCATGTCGAAGGCTGCATTCTTGGAAAGATCGAGGCCCGTCCCCTGCATTGCGGCGCTGGCGTTCTGGAGCGCGCCGTCGGGGCCGACCTTAAAGTCGATGGAGTTCTGCGCGGTTCCGGCCTTGGCGTCGGCGGCAATGGTCCAGGTGTTCATGGCGTCGATCTTCATGTTGGTGACATGGATGCCGTAGGCCGAATGATTGTCGATGGTGGTCGCGTCTTCTGAGGGGCCCTGAAGCGTGCCGTCGGCCTTGGCGACGAAGGGAATAACCGTCGGAACTTTGAACTCAACGTTGTCGATCTCGGTCCTGACCATTACTTTCGTGGTTCCAACGCGCCCGGCCGCCATAGCTGGCGTCGGGGCAGCGCCCATTGCGAGCGCGAGCGCGAGCCCTGCGCCCACGACGAGCGCTCTGGCTCCGTTCATGTTCCTGGTGATGTCCATGGTCGTTCCTTTCTATTCGCCGCGGGCCGTCCCCGCGATGATTGGACGAATGCTGGTGAATTGCGTGCGGTGCCGCGTCGGCCGGAAAAGCTAGTTCTCGGCTTGCTCAACCCGCACCTTGACACGTGTCGGATTGCCGTGGCTGTCGAGGGTCTTGGCATCGAGTGCCTGGATCTCGATGTACGCCTCGCCTTCTTTGATGTCGCCAGCGGGGCACGTCTCGATTGTCTTGCCGGTCTCGACCACACCGGATTCGTACATGGTCTCGTCGTTTTGGATGACGCGGAATCGCTGGGGAAATTTATTGTCTTGGACGTTTTGCACGTTGACGCGCAGCTTGCCGTCCTCCTGCAGCTGAGCGACCGGCGCGACCGAAATCGTCATCATGTTGTCGCGGACGATAGCGTCGAGCTCATCTTGGATTTCCTGACGCGTTTTGCCCTCGGCCGTCGTAACCGAAGCGCCCGCCTCGGGTACGGGCTGCGACTGCCAAGCGTATAGTCCTACGGCGACAAGGGCGCAGACGATGGCCAAACAGGCAACGATGAGCTTCTTGCGACGACCCAGGCCTACAAAGTGGGGTGGCCTCTTCGCGCTCATGCGGCATCCTTGGTGGTATAGACGCGCGCAAAGGTGGACGGGTCCGCTCCAAAGAGCATGTGAAGCATCAGACGGCGCGAGTAGACGAGCTCGTCGAAGTCGGGAGGGAGCTCGATGTCGTGGATATGCGCGATGTGGTGGGCGAGCGCCGAGAACGACTCGGGGTCGCAGATCACATCGGTGGTAACGTGGTAGACCGTCGTATCGGGGAATGCCTCTTCGTCGAAAGGTAGGAGATGGGGATCGTCGTCGACTTCGATGGCGATGCCGTACTGGGGCCAGTAATATGCCATGGGAACCTCCCTGCTTCTGGGCCAAAACTTCTATCGGTTTTGGCTGTCGACGCCGACCGTATCAGCCGCTACTTGACCAATTTCTGACCAAATGCTTGACGGATTGGCGTCTCCGCAGGTAGAAGGCGGCAAAAAATACTCCAACTTTTTTCGAGCGTCAATCGCGCGGTCGGCGACGGCGGGGCCATAAGTGTCAAAAGCATCGTCTGCCGAGGAAATCAAGCCGCTCGCCGAATTGCACGAACGTAAAAATCGCCAATTATGGAGACGGTCTCGAACACGTCGACGAAACGATGCGGTAACATCTCCCTGCAAACACTGTAGTTAGCTAAAGGGGGAGTTCGCGTGTCTGCAACCATCAAACCCTTCACCGACGAGTTCGAAGAGTATGGTCGCGATGAGTCTCGCGCATCGGGCGAGGCCTCGAGCATCTCGTTTCCGACAACGGAAAACGAGGTCCGTGCCATTTTGGAAAAGCTCCATGCCGAGCGTGTTCCGGTAACGGTTCAGGGCGCCCGAACCGGCCTTGCCGCCGGCGCCGTGCCCCACGGCGGGCATATCCTCAATACTTCCCGTATGAATCGCTATTTGGGCCTTCGCCGCGATGAACAAGGCCAATTTCTGCTGCGCGTGGAGCCGGGCGTTGTGCTCTCGGAGCTGCGCAAGCAGCTGAGCAAGAAGGTGCTGCCGACCGCTGGTTGGGACCAGGCATCGCTTGAGGCCTACGAGGAGTTCCAAGAGGCTCCCGAGCAGTTTTTTCCCACCGATCCCACCGAGGCGTCTGCCTGTCTGGGCGGCATGGCGGCATGTAACGCCTCCGGTGCCCGCAGCTACGCCTACGGCCCCATGCGCCCACATATCACGGGACTCCACGTCGTGTTGGCTGATGGCGATTTGCTTGAGCTTCGGCGCGGCGAGGCTTTTGCCCAGGGCCGCCACCTGTCGCTCGTGACGGCAGCGGGCCGTACACTCGAGCTCGATCTTCCCGGCTATACCATGCCCAAGACAAAAAATGCTTCGGGCTATTTCGTTGCTGACGATATGGATGCCATCGATCTGTTTATCGGTGCGTGTGGCACAATCGGCGTCATCACCGAACTCGAGATTGCCCTGCAGGTGGCACCCGCGGTCGTTTGGGGCGTGAGCTGCTTCTTCGACAGCGAAGACAAGGCCGTGTCCTTCACCGATTCTGTGCGTCCCGTCCTGTCCCATGCGGCTGCCATCGAGTACTTCGATGCTGGCGCCCTGGATATTCTACGTCGCCAGCGCGAGCAGTCGACGGCGTTTGCCTCGCTGCCTGCGCTCGACAAAGACGCCAAGGTCTGTGTCTACGTGGAGCTCGACTGCGACGACGAAGCCCAGGCGACTGAGGAGCTGTATCACTTGGGGTGGGTACTGGAGCTTGCGGGCGGCAGTGACGATGCGACATGGGTCGCGCGCACCGAGGTCGATCGCGAGCGCCAGCGGTTCTTCCGCCATGCGGTCCCCGAGAGCGTCAATATGCTTATCGACGAGCGTCGCCGCACGGATCCCACCATCACCAAACTGGGTTCGGACATGTCGGTGCCCAATGCACGCCTTGCCGATGTCGTGGCCCTCTATCGCCGCACACTGGCCGAAAGCGGGCTTGAATCTGCTGCCTGGGGGCACATCGGTAACAACCATCTGCATGTGAACATCCTGCCGCGCGATGCGCAGGACTACCGTCGCGGTGGCGAGCTGTTTGCCCAGTGGGCTGCGGAGGTAACGGCTATGGGCGGTGCCGTTTCTGCCGAGCACGGCGTCGGCAAGATCAAGGCGGGCTTCTTGGAGACGATGTACGGTCACGAGGCCATGGTCGAATCGGCTCGACTCAAGCTCCAGCTCGATCCTGATGGGCAGCTGGGTCGCGGTAACCTGTTTTCGGAGAAGCTCTTGGATGAGCTCGTCCAGAAAGGGGGCGCGTGAAGATGAGCGATTTCCATATGGTGGTGTGCGTCAAGGCGGTGCCGGGCAGCACCGAGGTCAAGATGGACCCCAAGACCAATACCATCGTGCGCGATGGCAAGCAGGCGGTCATTAATCCCTTTGATGCGAGCGCTTTGGAATGCGCGCTGGCGCTGAAGGACGACTTTATCGGCTTTGGCATGGATGTGCGCGTGACGGTGGTGTCGATGGGCATCCCCGCGACCGAGTCGCTGCTGCGCGACTGCATCGCCCGAGGCGCCGACGACGCGCTGCTGCTGACCGATCGCGCCTTTGCAGGTGCCGATACCCTGGCAACCACCTATGCTCTCAAATGCGGCATCGAGGCGCTCGACGAGGACTTCGACCTGCTCATCTGCGGCAAGATGGCGGTGGATGGCGATACGGCCCAGATTGGTCCCGAGCTTGCCGGTGCCTTTGAGATTCCCTGCGTGACCGACGTGAGTTGCGTGCAGAGCGCGGGCTTTACGAACTGTGGCTCGCTGGCGCTCATTCACGGATGCGATGCCGGCGAGGAGACGGTGTATCTGGAGATGCCGTGCGCGATGACGACTGCCAAGGAGATTGGCCAGTTGCGTATGCCGAGTATTGCCGGTATTCGCGCGGCAGAGGAGGCGGACGTGCGCGTGGTCAGTGCCGCCGACGTGAACGCCGACCCCGCGCGTTGCGGCCTTGCCGGGTCGCCGACACAGGTCGTGCGCTCGTTTGTGCCCGACCGTGACCAAACGTGCGAGACCGTTGAGGGGACGGCGTCCGAGCAGGCGGCAAAGCTTGCCAAGATTATCGAGGGGATGGCATAGATGAGCGGACTGATTATCGATAGCGAGGCCTGTATCGGCTGCGGTCGCTGCGTTCGCGCCTGTGCCTCGGGCGGCATCGTAGTGGAAGGCGAGCGACCCAACCGATGCGCCCACGTAACCGACGGCTGCATCCTGTGCGGTGGGTGCGTCGACGCCTGCCCCTTCAACGCTATCTCGATCGAGCGTGACGAGGCCGCTGGTGCGGTGGACCTTGATGCATATCGAGACATTTGGGTCTTCGTGCAGACTGACGAGCACGACGCCGTGGCTCCCGTGGCCTACGAGCTCATGGGCAAGGGGCGCGAGCTTGCCGATGCTCGCGGCTGCCGTCTGGTGGCATTGGTCGGCATGAGCCCCGAGGGCTCGCTCGGAGACCTGGAGCATCTGGTTTGCGCCGGCGCGGACGAGGTCCTAGTCTGTCGCGACGAGCGTTTGCGTCAGAGCGATGCGGAGGTCTACGCCCGCTTGATCTGCGATTTGGTAGCCGAACGCAAACCCGAGGCCATCCTATACGGTGCGACCGCTTTTGGCCGCGAACTGGCACCCGGCGTTGCCGTGCGTTTGCAGACGGGTCTTACGGCCGACTGCACCGTGCTTTCGATGGATGCGGAGACGGGCCTACTGCAGCAGACGCGCCCGGCGTTTGGCGGCAACTTGATGGCCACCATCATTTGCCCCAACCACCGTCCGCAGATGGCAACGGTGCGCTCCGGTATCTTTAAGGCTCCCGACTTCGACTACGGCCGCTCCGGCACGATCACCCAGATATCACTTGCGGATGATGCTAAGGCTCGTGTCGAGATCTCGATTCCCGCCGAGGAGTGGGGACAGCAGCCCTCGATCGCCAATGCCGAGCGCCTGGTCGTGGTGGGCCGCGGCATTGGTTCCAAGAAAAACCTGCCGTTGATGCGAAGGCTCGCCGGGGCTCTGGGAGCCGAGCTTGGCTGCACGCGACCCGTCGTGGAGGCCGGCTGGTTGAAGTATCGCCATCAGATTGGCCAGACGGGCGTATCGGTTTCGCCCAAGCTTCTCGTGAGTATCGGTGTTTCGGGCGCCATCCAGCATCTTGCCGGCATCGGTGGGGCGGAGTGCATTATCGCCATCAACGAGGACCCGGATGCCCCCATTTTCGGTGCTGCCCAGTACAAAG
>CABUJN010000036.1:0-20422 GCA_902491935.1 uncultured Collinsella sp. | reverse complement strand
GGTAGGTGTTGGAGAGGTCGACCGTCACGGTCTCCTCGACGCCGCCGTCTGCCGCATAGCAGGTGGCGGTGCCGGTGTAGGCGAACAGGTTGAGGAAGCGGCGCGCCTGTTTGGCATGTTCGCGCACCAGGTTGCGGGTGACGCGGTGATCCAGGAAGATGCCCACATCCAGGTAGTCGTCAAAGTTGACGGCAAAGGTGAGCCCGCCTTCTTCGATGAGCGGCAGACGCCGGCGCGCGATGTTGGCGCGCTCGCCCGATCCGCCCTTGCCGGCGCCCTGCTTGCCGTACTGCGAGCCGCCGCGCGAACGCATGCGGGCCTTGGCGTGCACATGCTCGGCCGGAACATCAAGGATGCGCGGCGCGATGGCCAAGATGTCGAGCATGCGGGCCTGGGCCAGCGCGGGATCGATGGTCTTGGGCGCGGCGTATTCGGCGATGACGAGCCAGCGGCCCGGCGTCTGCGGGCAACCCTCGTACAGGTCGATGGCGGCGGAGTAATCGGGCAGGTCGGCATCGTAGACGCGGTAGCAGCTCACGCCCTCGCGCTTGGCCCACTTGCGGCGCAGACGGGCATTCTTGCGCAGGCGGTTGGCGAACTGCTCCGACTCGGGGATGAGCACGGGCAGCGGCTTGCCGTCGCCCAGGTCGAGCGTGGCGGCGGGCTCGGACATGACGGGAGCGGTGCTGCCTTCATCATTGGCGTTGTCGACATCTGCAGTCTCGCCTTCAGCACCTGCACTGGTCGCAGCTTCAAATGCCACGGCGGCGTGATCGAGCGAGGGCCAAACCTCAATAGTTGCCTCTTCATTGTTGGGCATGACGGCGATCGAGCACTCGGGCTCGGCGTGGAGCGCGCGGGCCAGCAATCCATCGCGGGTGAGCGCGGCGACCGGCGCCGCGGCAAGCTCGGGCGCGCGGCGCAGCTCGCCGACCAGCGTCATGGCGTCGTGCATGAGCGAAAGTGGTGTCTCGGTCGTATCCGCGACCACGGCGGCACCGGCGACGGCGCCCGCGTGGTCCAGTACGGTGGCGGACTTGGCGGCGCAGAAATCGACAAAACGCTTGTAGCCGGCGCACTTGACCATGCGCTCGGCGGTCTTGCGGGCGGCGGGGTCGATGTCTACGGCCACAATGCGTGCTTGGCGCTCGCGTGCTGCCGCCTCGCGCTCGCGTGCCTCGGCAAGCAACTGCCCCCACAGAGCGGCGTCGTGCAACTGCCAGCCCTCAAAGCCCCAGTGGTCGCGGGCGGCGCCCGGTGCACGGTCAGTCAGGATATTCACGGCCTCCAGCAGCAGGCCGCCGCCGGCGCACGAGGCGTCGATCAGCGTGGGCAGGGCCTCGTTCTCGTAATCGTCGGCCGTCAGCTCGCGCTCGCACAGTGCGGTCCAGCCGACCTGTGCCAGCACCAGGGCGGCGTAGTCGGGGCGCAGCACGTGCGTGCCCTCGCCGGCGCGGGTCGCTGCGGGCGGCAGGCGTTTGAACAGCGGGTCGCCCGAAAGGTCCAGGCTAATGCTCGCGCGACGCTGACGCAACGAAAGCAGCAGGTGAACATCGGGGTCGGCGGCGTCGACATCGGCGCGACGGCCCGTGGCCTCGGCCAGACGGTCGCACAGCGCGTCCTTGGCGCGCAGGGCCGAGAAGCGCGTGTTGCGCAGCTGCTCGGTCACGCCGCGGGCGGTGATGGAAATGGTGGCGCCGGGGCGGACGATGTTCTCCCAGGCGATGTCGTAAACGCTATCGTACAGCTCGTCGGCGTCCTGCGCCTCAAAGCGCCCGAGCACCGCAAACACGCGGCTCGCCAGACGCGACCACAGACAGGCGCGGTAGCCTTCTTCGAGCTCGCCCTCAAACGTGGCGCGGCCCTTCAGCCGGCGAACATGCGAAAGCCCGAGGCGTTTAAGCTCATCGGCGAGTGCGGACTCAAAGCCCTCGGGGCAGCTTGCGTAAAATTCCATGGGTGACCTCTCTGGTTGCGTCGCTCCATTATATGATGGATGCTTCGTTTACTCTCGCCCCCGAAAGGAACCCATATGATTGATGCGTGCCCCGATTCTGCCGTGCTCTTTTTTGACGTGGACGGCACGCTGACGTCGTTCGATCCCGACGATATGACCGATAAGGACTTCAATGCAGTCCATCCGTCGAAGGCCGTTGTCGATGCATTTGGTCGCCTGCGCAATGCAGGTCACCAGGCATTTATCTGCACGGGTCGTCCCTTGTGGCTGATTGCCGATGGCCTGCGTGCTTTGGAGCCTGCGGGTGTCGTTGCCATGGCGGGAGCGACGCTCGAGGTCGAGGGCCGCGTGGTACACGAGGACTGCTTTGGCGAGGACGTTATCGAGGAGCTCGCGCGCCGTATGGCAGCGGCAGGGATTGAGGCCTTTTTCGAGACCAACGTGGCTACTTTTGCCCTGGAACCCGCGGGTGTTGAGCAGTCGTCTCTGATCGGCACTTCTGTGGTGCACAGCGCCGAGGAGATGCGCGTCGACGGCAGTCTGCGCGTGGGCAAGGTATGCCTCAATGTGCCCAGTTTGGCTCGCGTAGCCAATGATGACGGCTTTATCGATCGCGAGTTTGAGCTGTGCAACACCGGTGGTCAGAATCGCGAGCTGAGTCCCAAGGGCATTGACAAGGGCGTGGGCGTGGCGCGAGCGCTGGCGTATCTGGGCCGCACTGGCAACGCGCGCACCTTTGGCTTTGGTGATTCGGGTAACGACCTGGGCATGCTCGCCGCTGTCGAGACGGCCGTGGCCATGGGCAACGCTATGCCCGAGGTCAAGGCGGTCGCCGACTACGTGACCGACGATGTCGCACACGACGGTACCGTCACAGCGATGCAGCATTTCGGCCTCATCTAATGAATCCCGCGTTCTGACGTTTGCTCAAACTGCGACTCTTCGCTTTTGCATGCTCAATCGATTTATCAATCCAAACACTGAGGTGTTTATACCGTTCGCCGAGAAGATAAAAAACCGCAGCTCACGCCTTGATAAACGTAGGTAAAGTGTTTAGCAGTTTAACGCCCATGTGCAAGCGAAAGGAATCAGGCAGATGACAATCAAGGTGTTCGCTGACGGTGCAAACCTCGAGGGCATGCTCGACATGTACGAGAACGGCAACGTTCAGGGTTTCACGACCAACCCGTCCCTTATGAAGAAGGGCAGCGTGACGGATTACCGCGCGTTTGCCAAGGAGGTCCTGACCCACATCACCGATGTGTCCGTCTCGTTTGAGGTCTTTGCCGATGACGTCGAGACCATGGAGGTCGAGGCGCGCGAGATCGCTACCTGGGCCGAGAACGTCTACGTCAAGATTCCGTGCGTGACCACCAAGGGCGAGTCCACCGCCGAGCTGGTCCGCAAGCTTTCCGCCGACGGCATCAAGGTCAACGTCACTACTATCTTTACGCCTACGCAGGTCGATGAGATGGTCGAGGCCGTTGACACCGAGACGCCGTCCATCATCTCGCTCTTTGCCGGCCGCATCGCCGATACCGGCGTCGACCCCATTCCGTTTATGACGGAGTCGGTCAAGAAGGCCGCCGCAAAGCCCAACTGCGAGGTCCTGTGGGCGTCCACGCGCGAGCTCATTAACATTTACCAGGCCGAGGCCTGCGGTTGCCAGATCATCACGGTGCCCAACAGCATCCTGGCCAAGCGCAAGAACATTGGTCGCGACCCGTACGAGGTCTCGCTCGATACCGTGCGCGGTTTTGCCAAGGATATCGCCTCGCTCGGTTTCCATATCCTGCCGTAGCGCGAACACCGACTGTACCGTGGGCTGTTCGCCCCGGCCTTTCCTTTCCCTATCGCTCACGCGCTCCGCGAGGGTCGCGCTAGGCAAAGGAAAGGCCGGGGCTGCCGGTACGAGTTTGCCAGCAAGTTGGCGCTCGGTTTCCATATCCTGCCGTAAGCAAGGGTACCCCCGCCTGCGCCGTGCAAAATTGAGAGTATTCAGCAAGGTAAAGGTCTTTATCAGTTAACCGAAGCATGGAACGGCCCCCGTTTTGGCTCTGACGACGCTAAAACGGGGGCTGTTTTTTTGCTTTTTCGTTTCTGAGGGGCATCCGGAACGGTGGAATTTGCAGAATACTCGCGATTTTGCACATTGCTACAGGGGGTACCTTTGCTTTGGCGGTTTACTTTCCCTGCACCATGGTGAGCGAGATCTTCTTGCGGTCGCGATCGACTTTCTCGACCCACACCTTGACCGTGTCACCGACGCGCACCACGTCGCTCGGGTGCTTGACAAAGCGGTTGGCCAGCTTAGAGATATGTACGAGGCCGTCCTGGTGCACTCCCACGTCGACGAAGGCGCCAAAGTCCACAACGTTGCGCACCGTGCCCTTGAGTTCCATGCCGGGTTCCAGGTCGTCGATGGAAAGCGCCGAGCGGCTAAAGACCACCTCGGGCGCGTCATCGCGCGGGTCGCGACCGGGCTTCTTGAGTTCGTTAACGATGTCGATGAGCGTGAGGGTGCCGCAGTTCAGATCGCTAGCCAGCGTCGAGATGCTGCCCAGACGGCGCTCGATGTCGGGCACGCCGCCGCGGCTGAGCTCGCTGGCTTTAACGCCTGCGCGCTCCAGGACGGACGTGGCCACCTCGTAGCTCTCGGGGTGGACGCTTGTCGCGTCGAGTGGGTTCTTGCCGCCGCTAATGCGCAAAAAGCCCGCGGCGTTGAGATATGCCTTGGGTCCCAGCTTGGGGACCTTCTTAAGCTGGCGGCGATCGGTAAAGGCGCCGTTTTTCTCGCGGTAGGCCACGATGTTTTTGGCCACGCTCGGCGTAATGCCCGATACGTATCCCAGCAGACTTGCGCTCGCGGTGTTTACGTCGACGCCTACGCGGTTGACGACGTCCTCCACCACGTGGCCCAGAGTGCGCGAGAGCTCGGCCTGGTCAAGGTCGTGCTGGTACTGGCCCACGCCGATAGACTGGGGCGGAATCTTGACGAGCTCTGCCAGCGGGTCTTGCAGGCGACGGCCCAGGCTCATGGCGCCACGCACGGTGACGTCCAGGTCGGGATATTCCTGGCTGGCGAGCTCGGAGGCGGAGTACACCGACGCGCCGGCTTCGTTGACGATGGTGTAGCGAAGGCTGGGCGCCTGCTCGGCAATGAACTCCGAGACGACTTCCTCGGTCTCGCGGCTGGCGGTGCCGTTGCCGATGACGATGGTGTTGACGTCGTCCTTTTTGACGAGGCGGGCGAGCTCGCGCTTGGTGCCGGCGACGTCGTGGCGCGGTTTGGTGGGGTAGACCACGCCGTGGTCGAGCAGCTTGCCGGTCTCGTCCATGATGGCGACCTTGCAGCCGGTGCGGTAGCCCGGGTCGAGCGCGAGCACGCGGGCGCCACGGACGGGGCGCGCCGAGAGCAGGCCCTCGAGATTCTTGGCAAAGACATTAATGGCCTCGGTCTGCGCGCGGACGGTGAGCTTGGCGCGGGCCTCGCGCTCCAGCGAGGGGGCCATGAGGCGCTTGTAACCGTCGGCGATGGCGGCGTCAAAGACGGGCGCGAAGACGCCCTGGCGTCGGGGCCAACGGCTGCCGAGGCGTGCCGTGGCGGCGGCGCCGTCGACGTTCACGCGCACGCGGAGCTTGCCCTCGCGCTCACCGCGGTCGATAGCCAGCACGCGGTGGTTGGGTATACGGCGCAGCGGCTCATCATAGCTGTAGTACGGCTCGTAGGGGGTCTTCTCGGTGGGGTCGGTGGCCTCGACGACGATGTCTGCGGTGTTTTGCGTAAAGGCACGCAGGTCGGCGACGTTCTCGGGGTCCTCGGCCACCGTCTCGGCCACGATGTCCGCCGCGCCGGCGAGCGCCTTCTCGGGCGTGTCGAAGCCGGCTTCCTCGTTGACGTATGCCGCGGCGGCGTCGAGCGCGCTGCCCTTGGCCGAGGCCTGCATGATGACCATGTTGGCAAGTGGCTCCAGGCCTGCCTCGCGGGCCTTCTGTGCGCGGGTCATGCGCTTTTTGCGGTAGGGCTTGTAGAGGTCCTCGACACGCTGGAGCTGCGTGGCCTCGCGAATTTGCTGTTCGAGCTCGGGCGTAAGTTTGCCCTGGGCGTCGATGAGCAGAATGACGTCCTCTTTGCGCTGTTCAAGATTGCGCAGGTAGGACAGGCGCTCGTCGAGTGCGCGCAGGGCGACGTCGTCCATTCCGCCTGTGGCTTCCTTGCGGTAGCGCGAGATAAAGGGGATGGTGTTGCCCTCGTCGATGAGCTTGACGGCTGCCTCGATGTTGGCGGCCTTAAGGTTGAGCTCGTGGGCGAGCTGGGCGATAAGATCCATGGGACTCCTTGCGTTTAAGGTGCGTTTGCAGCACAGGGCTACCAAGGATACCACCCGTTTCAAAAGACTGTTTTGGGCCCGCGCCACGAAAACGACCTATCTACTACGTTTGAACCGTATGGGTCGACCATCCCCCGGTTTTCCGAGAATGCGCAAGCCGTCTACCTGCGCTTTTGATTTTAGGAAATTCGGCATGGTTGAGGGCGGTCGGTTAAACGTAGTAGATAGGCCCATTTCGTGGCGAACGAATCAAGCCGAGGTGCAAAATAGCCCCCGCCCCAGAAAAATCGTCGGCAAGGTAGCAAAATGCCCCGCGGGCAGGAGGCTGCTCGCGGGGCAAAGAAGAGGGGCTTGTTGGTGGCGGACCGAAGGGTTCGGCATGGGGTTTCTGCCGCGGTCGCTCTTAAGGCATTACAGCTCGACGAGCTGGCCGGTCTCGGCGGCCTCCTTGATGGCGTTGAGAAGCGTGAGCGTCTTGACGTTATCGGCGGGGGTCACGACGGGCTCGACCTCGCGGCGGACAACCTTCACAAAGTGCTTGAGCTGCATCTTGTGCGGCAGTGCCGGGTCGACGGCCGGAATCTCCATCTGCAGCGGCTTGTGCCAGTTGGAGGCGCCGTCGTAGGAGAACTGGTGCAGGCGGGGCAGCGACAGGGCGCCCTTAGTGCCGCCGATAAAGTAGGCGTCGGCGTCGAAGGGGCGGTACTGCGGGTCCTCGCGAGCGGTTGCCTCCCAGTTCCAGGGGCTGGCGGTGGCGTCGGAGATGGTCATGCTTGCGAGCGCGCCATCGGCAAAACGGACGTTGACCACGGCGGAGTCCTCGGTCTCAAAACCGCGGGCGGCGCTGGACTGCATACCCTGGACGGCAACGGGCTCGCCCAGCAGGTAGCGGAGCAGGTCGACGTCGTGCACCAGGTTGACCAGGATCGGGCCGGCACCCTTCTTGCGGCGCCATTCGACATCGAAGTACTCGTCATTCTTATAGATCATGTAGTGGAAGCTCGACACGGTGAGCTTGCCCAGCTCGCCGGACTCGATGATCTCCTTGGCCTTGTTGACGAAGGGGTTGTGGCGACGGTGCTGACCCACGAGCACGGGCACGCCGGCGGTCTCGGCCTCGGCAGCGAAAGCCTGGGCATCCTCCAGGTCGTTGGAGATCGGCTTTTCGACCAGCGGCACGATATTGCGCTTCACAGCCTCGCGGGCAACGCCCAGGTGCAGGTCGTTGGGCGTGGCGATGATGACGGCGTCGGGCTTGACCTCGTCCATCATCTGGGCGGGATCGGTGTAAAACGGCACGCCGGCGGCCTCTGCCGTGGCGCGGGCGCCCTCAAAGGCGTCGGCGATGGCGACGAGCTCGGCCTCGGGCTCCTCGGTGACAAAGCGGATGTGGTTGCGGCCCATGGCGCCGGCGCCGATAACGGCAATGCGGACGGGGTTGAGCTCAGACATTTCGACTCCTTAATACTGGTGACCGGTGGAATGCGACAAAGGGACTGTCCCTTTGTCGCATCGGTAAAACTAGGCGGACTTCTTCTTGCTGTCGGAGACCATCATGTAGACGGTGAGCACGACGGCGATGGCGGCGATCACAATGGCGCCGTAGAAGGACTGCTGGTAGGCGGCGCTGCCGGCCTCGGCGTGATACAGCACGGCGGTGATGGGCTGGCTGATCCAGGTGGAAGCGGCATAACCCAAAAACATGATGCCGTAGTTGACGCCGATGTTGCTGGTACCAAAGGCGCCACCGGTGAGCGGCGGGTAGATGACGAGCAGGGCGCCAAAGCTAAAGCCGAGCAGAGCGAGCGCCACAAAGAACATGGCCTGCGTAAAGCTCATCGACATGATGACGAGTGCGACGATGGTGACGACAAGGCTGATGAGCAGCGACTTATAGGCGCCGAGCTTGTCGATGATCTGGCCAAAGGACAGGCGGCCGACCAGGTTGGCGCAGGTGTTGACGGAGACCACCACACCGCCGAGCGCGACGGCCGCGGCACTCGTGGGATCGGCGAAGAGCTGGACGGCGGCGATGGAGGCAACCTTGCCCACGAGCAGGGTGCCCGCGGTGGCGGCAAAGGCGAAGGTGACGATGAGGACCCAGAAGCGCGGGGTCTTGACCATCTCGCCCGGGGTGAGGTCGCCGAAGGTGCCGGCATGTGCGCCACCCTTGGGGGCCTCGAAGCCCTCGGGCAGCCAGCCGGCCTCGGGGGCCTTCAGGAATAGGGCGGAGGCGGCGATCATCACAAAGAAGATGACGCCGAGCGCCTTAAGGGCGCCAAAGATGCCCAGGCTCGGGATGAGCAGCGAGGCGAGCACCGGGGACAGCACGGCGGGACCGGCGGTCGAAGCGGCCAGGGTGATGCCGGAGGCGAGACCCTTCTTGTCGATGAACCACTTTTGACCGGTGGTGAGCGCGGGGTTGTAGCCCAGGCCGTTGCCGATGGCGGCGACGAGCGAGAACCACAGGTAGAACTGCCACGGCTCGGTGACGGTGCCGGACATGAACCAGCCCATGCCGTAGCACACGGCGGCGGCGATAACGACGTTGCGCGGGCCGATCTTATCGGAGATGCGGCCGGCGAAGATGCCCGTCACGGCCATGATGGTCTGGAAGACGGGAAAAGCCCAGGTAAGGGCGCTCGACCACTCGGGGTAGACGGCGAGCAGATTCTTGCTCACGACGGAATACAGCGCGATGGAGCTGATAAAGAACATGGTGACGCACGCGGCGGAAAGCACGACGGCGCGACCCTTGTTGGAGTTGCTGGAAGCCATTTGACTCTTTCTAATCGATACGGGGGAGGAGCGGGCGTGTCCGCAGGGCCTCCCTGTCGGGTTGGTTTACTGGTCGGTCGGCTTGGCGACGCCGGACTCATCGGACCAGAGCTCGACACCCTTGTTCTTAAGGTAGTTGTCGGCATAGGCGCGACGGCCGCCGGGCTTGGCGGTGAGGTCGCCCATCATATTGGAGAAGCCGCCATCGACCTTGATGGCGTCGCCGGTGGTAAAGTCCGAGCGCTTGGACGCCAGGAACATGACGGCGTTGGCGATATCGCTGACCTCGCCGATGCGACGCGTGGCGATCAGACGGCTGCGGCTCTTTTCGACCTCGGGATCGGCGTAGAAGTTGGCTGACATCGGGGTCTTAACGAAGCAAGGCTCGACGCAGTTGGAGCGCACGCCGTAGGGGCCCCACTCGGCAGCCAGCATCTTGGACATCATGTTGACGCCCGCCTTGGTGGAGCTGTACACGCCCGAGAACGTCTCGGGGGAGTGGCTGGCGACGGTCGAGATGTGCACCAGGCGGCCCTGGCCGGCCTTGATCATCTCGCGACCAAAGCGCTGCGAGGTGATGAAGTAGCCGGTGAGGTTGACGTTGATGACCTCATTCCAGTCGGAGAGCGGCAGGTCCTCCATGGCGGCGAAGCGCAGGATACCGGCGGTGTTGACGAGGACGTCGACGCGACCGAAGTCGGCGATGGTGGCGTCGACGGCGGCCTGAACCTCGGCCTCGTCGGTGGCGTTCATCTTGTAACCCTCGGCGTGGATGCCAAACTCGGCAGCGAGGTCGGCGGCAGCAGCCTTGACCTTCTCCTCGTCCAGGTCGAGCAGGACGACGTTGGCGCCGTTGCGGGCGAACTCGCGGCAAATCTCGACGCCCATACCGCCGAGCGCGCCAGTCACGGCGCAGACATCGCCCTCGAGCTTAAGCCAATTGCTCATAGGAACTTCCCTTCTTGTGCCTCCCGGTGGGTCGCTCCCATTAACCGACCCACGTGGTTTTCGCTGGTTATCGTATGCTTTGCATTTGCGCAGGTGAATTGCATATTTGTTAGAATGGCGTTAACCGTAGGTTTATACTGTGCGATGCAGTTTTTTCTCAATTGAGCGCGTGACCTGCCAAAACGACCCCCTTCGGCAGTTCATTGCCATGCGTCTGGAAACGGGAGATTGACGTGTACGATCGACGACTCGAGGCCATATCGGCCGCCGCGGAGCTGGGAAGCTTCTCGCGTGCGGCGGCAAAATTGCGCGTGTCGACCCCGGCGCTCGTCAAGCAGGTGTCGGGCTTCGAGGCCGAGTTTGGCATCACGTTGTTCGAGCGCTCGCATTCGGGTGTTAAGGTGACGCCGGCGGGCGCTCTGCTGGTGGACGACGCGCGCTCGATCATGCGGCAGTCCGAGGATACGCTGCGTCGCGCCCGACGCGCGGCGGGCGATGGCGGTGCCGTGCGTCTGGGCGTGTCGATGATGTGCCCGGGGCGCCAAACGCTGTCGATGTGGACGGACATCCACGATCTGGAACCATCGCTGCGATTTGAGATCGTGCCGGTAAGCGACCTCTATGACGAGCGCGAATCCGTCATGCGCAGCTTGGGCCGCGAGGTGGATGTAGTGCAGTCGAGTTTTTCTACTCCACGCTGGGGCGGCGCCTGCCAAAAGCTTCGCATCGTTAACGTGCCGTTTTATATCGACCTGCCGCGCACGAGCCCGCTGGCGCGCAAGACGCGCATCACAGTTGCCGACTTAGAGGGCATGCGCCTGCGCGTGCTCCGTCACGGCAACGACGCTATGGACAGTCTGCGTATCGATCTGTTGGCCGACGGCGGCGTAGACGTGATCGACGTGGACAGCTTTGACTTTGCGCTCTTTAACGAGGCAGAGGAAAAGGGCGACGCGGTGCTCACCTGCGGCGCATGGTCGGGGGTGCACCCGGCCTTTGTGGGCGTGCCGTTCCTGTGCGGGCGAGAGGTGCCGGTCTTTTTGCACTATCCGCTCGAGCCCACCCTCCAAGTACAAAAATTCGTCAACGCCATGGCCCAACTCCTCAAGTAGCCAAAAGAGTCCCGTCCCAAATTAGCTACCCTTTGCTACGGGTTTAGCGGTCCTCGCGTTGCAGCCCGGCTGCCTCAGCTGCCTTTACGCGGTTCTTATCGACGTACATGTTCTTGTCGGCCTGGGAAAAGAGCTCGCGCATCGTAGGCGGTTCATCAAAATCACTGGAAAGCGCGTAGCCCACCGCATAGCTGATAGGCATGTCGGGGTGAGCCTCGGAATACTCGTTCAAGTTCGCACGAACCCGAGCGAGACAGGACTCCACGGCAGCTCGATCGGTATCTCGCAGCACCGCGATAAACTCATCGCCGCCGTCGCGGCCCACAAAGCAGGTCTCCGACGCCACGCGCCCCAGCTGCTGGGCAAAAGAACGGATGTATTCGTCGCCCTTCTCGTGGCCGAAGCTGTTATTGACCGTATGCAGATTGTTAAGGTCGAAGACGCACACCGCAACGGGCTCCTCCGCGGAGACAGGCTGCTCCTGCCCCAAGATCTCCTCGCACTTGTTCTTGTTGGGCAGTCCCGTGGCTTCGTCGAGATAGACTTTGCTCTGCAGTTCGCGATTGAGCGCGGCAGTGCGCACCGCGCGAACAAGTTCGACCGCAAAGGTCGCCACCAAGCCCACGATGTCGATGATCACCAAGCCCTCGAGATAGTTGAGCGCCGATGCCTTCTCCTGAGAGTAGTCCTCTGCGAGTCGCGTAGCATCGTCGCAAATGCCAAAGAACTCCTCGCTCATGGAGATGATGTCGGTGTTCTCATAGCCGACTTCGCGCACGCGGATGATCTCGGTGCAAAGCTCATCAAAATAATTTGCAAGCTCGGTCATTTTTGCCTGATACTCATCGTCGTCGAGACGGACGAGGTTGAGGTCGTCACTTCCGTAACGCAAACCGTTGATGTATGAATCCACGGCTTTGAGCAGGTCATCTTGAGGCTGGCCCGCATCCTCGAGCTTAACGATTCGTTGCGTGGTACCGCGCACCAGACCGGCGTAGTTGACCACACGCGCCGTGCCCTGGATATCGGAGACGAGCAGCATAACATTGATGAAGAAGAAGATGAGAACTGCCGTGAGCACCATCATGAGCAGGCGCACCGCCTGGCCGGCCTTCTTGGCGACAGAAGTACTCACAAGTTCACTCCCCTAAATGACAAAAGAACAGGTAGCACGCAGTGTGCTGAAATTCATGGGTGGTTAACTCTACCATATGGGCCAGCAGCCTCAAACTGCAGCAGACGCTCGTCCAAATTGGCGTGACGCTTGCCTTGTTGTTCTTGACCTGGCCGCGCTATCGGACATGCTTCTGGTCTTGGATCACCATGGGAAAGCTCATCCCGTTTTGTGCGTCTAGAGTGGGATGCGGCTTCCCAAAGGTGCCGTTAGGGGAAATCACATCCCGGTTTACTCCCTTGAAATGGGATGCCGTTTCCCGGAGGGGGTCCAGCGGGAAACGGCATCCCATTTTGGGCCCGAAAAGTGGGATACGGTTTCCGGCCGGCATGAAAAAAGCCTCCGCAGCTCGTGTGTGCTGCGGAGGCTTTATTCGTTGCGGCGCATTGTGTTTGGGTCGCTGAGATGAGTCGATTTGCCCCGAAAGAGGAGGGTATTGACCTTAGGGGTCATGCCCGACGAATGAGCGGCAAATCGGCCATCTCGGCGGGCCGAACTACTCCAGCTCAAACGCTCCGGTGTACAGCTGGTAGTAATATCCGCGCTTGGCGATCAGCTCGTCGTGGTTGCCGCGCTCGATGATGCGGCCGTGGTCCAGACAGATGATTGCGTCGGAGTTGCGCACGGTGGACAGGCGGTGCGCGATGACAAACGTCGTGCGGCCCTCCATGAGCTTGTCCATGCCCGCCTGCACGATGGCCTCGGTGCGGGTGTCAATGCTCGACGTGGCCTCGTCCAGAATCATCGCCGGCGGATCGGCGACGGCGGCGCGTGCGATCGAGATCAGCTGGCGCTGGCCCTGCGACAGCTGTGCGCCGTTGCCGGTGAGCATGGTGTCGTAGCCGTCGGGCAGGCGGGTGATAAAGTCGTCGGCGCCCGCGAGTTTGGCCGCCGCGATGCACTCCTCGTCGGTGGCGTCCAGGTTGCCGTAGCGGATGTTATCCATCACGGTGCCGGTGAACAGGTTCACGTCCTGCAGCACCACGCCCAGCGAGCGGCGCAGGTCGGCCTTGCGGATCTTGTTGACGTTGATGCCGTCGTAGCGGATCTTGCCGTCGGCGATGTCGTAGAAGCGGTTGATGAGGTTGGTGATGGTCGTCTTGCCGGCACCGGTGGCGCCGACAAACGCGACCTTCTGGCCCGGCTTGGCAAACACGGACACGCCGTGCAACACCTCGTGGTCGGGCGTGTAGCCAAAGTCGACGTTGTCCATGACCAGATCGCCACGCAGCGGCACGTACTCAATTTCGCCGGTCGCGCGGTGCGGATGCTTCCACGCCCACATGCCGGTGTGGTGGTCGGCCTCCTCGAGCTGCCAAGTGTCGGGGTTGACCTGCGCGTTGACAAGCGTCACGTAGCCCTCGTCGGCCTCGGGCTCCTCGTCGATGAGCTCAAAGATACGGTCGGCGCCGGCGAGGCCCATGACCACGGCGTTGATCTGCTGCGAGATCTGGCCGATCTGTCCGCAGAACTGCTTGGTCATGTTGAGGAACGGCACCACGACGGCGATGGACAGTGCCATGCCCGAGATGCTCAGGTTGGGCACGCCCAGCGCCAGGAAAATGCCGCCTGCCAGTGCAACCAGCACGTAGAGCAGGTTTCCCAGGTTCATAAGGATGGGCATGAGGATGTTGGCGTACATGTTGGCCTTCTGCGAGACCTCGAAGAGCTTTTCGTTGCGCTCGTCAAAATCGGCCTCGGCGGCAGACTCGTGGCAGAATGCCTTGACGACCTTCTGGCCGTTCATGACTTCCTCGATATGGCCCTCGACAACGCCGAGCTCGGTCTGCTGCGCAATAAAGAAGCGCGCGGAGTTGGAGCCGAGCAGCTTGGTCATAAAGGTCATAAAGGCGACGCCTGCCACAATGACCAGGCACATCCAAACGCTGTAGTACAGCATGATAAAGAACACCGTGACGATGACGATGGTCGTCATAAGCAGGTTGGGCAGCGACTGGCTGATCATCTGGCGCAGCGTGTCGATGTCGTTGGTGTAGTGGCTCATGATGTCGCCGCGCTGGTGCGTGTCGAAGTAGCGAATCGGCAGGTCCTGCATGCGGTTGAACATCTTCTCGCGCAGCTTCTCGAGTGAGCCCTGCGTGACGATGGCCATGGCGCGGTTCCAGAACAGCGAGGACAGGATGCCGACGCCGTAGATGCAGGCGAGGGTGGTCACGAGCTGTGCGATCTTGGGCTGTGCAGCTTCCCAATCGCCCGACTGCCACGATTCGCTAATAATCTGCAGGGCGCTCTGAAGGAAGGTCGCGCCGATGGAGTTGATGATGGCGCAGAGCACCACGCCGACGACGACGAGGGGCAAAAGCACGGGGTAGAAGCCAAAGAGCGTCTTGATGAGGCGCGACATGGTGCCACCCTTGCGGTTGAGCGCGCGCTCGGCGGTCGTTGCCTTACTCATGTGCCTCGCCTCCTTCCTGGGTCTGAGCTTGTGTTGCGGATGCCTCGGTGTCGGCTTCGACGGCCTCTTCGCCCTCGGCAGACATCTTGTTCTGCGAGGTGAAGGTCTCGCGGTAGATCTCGCTCGTCTTGAGCAGCTCGTCGTGGTTACCGATCTGCGCGATACGGCCGCCCTCCATGACGATGATGCGGTCTGCGTCCTGCACGGAGCTAATGCGCTGGGCGATGATGAGCTTGGTCGTGTTGGGCAGATAGCTTGCCAGCCCTGCGCGAATCTTGGCGTCGGTCTTGGTGTCGACGGCGCTGGTGGAGTCGTCCAGGATCAAGATCTTGGGGCGACGCAGCAGGGCGCGCGCAATGCACAGGCGCTGCTTCTGACCGCCCGAGACATTGGAGCCGCCCTGTTCGATCCAGGTGTCATAGCCCTTGGGGAAGCCGTCGACAAACTCGTCGGCGCAGGCCAGATGTGCCGCCTCGCGGACCTCTTCGTCGGTGGCGTTCGGGTCGCCCCAGCGCAGATTCTCGGCGATGGTGCCGCTAAACAGCACGTTTTTCTGTAGCACCATGGCCACTTGGTGGCGCAAGGCGTCCAAGTCGTAGTCGCGCACGTCCATGCCGCCCACGCGCACGGTGCCCTCGGTGGCGTCGTACAGGCGGGCGATGAGGTTTACAAGCGTGGACTTGGCCGAGCCGGTGCCGCCGATGATGCCGATGGTCTCGCCGCTCTTAATGTGCAGGTCGATATCGTCGAGCGCCTGGCGCTTCGCATGCGCGGAATACTTAAAGCTCACGTGGTCAAAGTCGATGGAACCGTCGGCAACCTCGAGCACGGGCTCGGCGGGATCGGCGATCGTGGGCTCGGCGGCTAGCACCTCGGTGATGCGGTGCGCCGATTCGTCGGCCATGGTCACCATGACAAAGATCATCGACAGCTGCATCAGGCTCATAAGGATCTGGAAGCCATAGGTAAAGATCGAGGAGAGCTGGCCCACGTCGAACAGGGTGCCCTGGCTCGTGATGATGAGCTTGGAGCCCAGGTAGATGATGACGACGAACGCGCCGTTGACGCAGATGTTCATCATGGGGTTGTTGAAGGCGAGCAGCTTTTCGGCGCGGGTGAAGTCCATCTGGACGTCGCGCGCGGCGGTGGCGAACTTCTCTTTCTCGTAGTCCTGGCGCACGTAACTCTTGACCACGCGCATGCCGGTGACGTTTTCCTCGACGGACTCGTTGAGCGCGTCGTACTTGCGGAACACGCGGGCAAAGATCGGGCGCACCTTATAGATGATAAAGAACAGGCCAAAGCCCAGCAGCGGAATGATGACCAGGTAGACCATGGCGACGCTGCCGCCCATGGCGTAGGCCATGGCAAAGGCAAAGACCAACACCAGCGGCGCGCGCACGGCGATGCGGATGAGCATCATAAAGGCCTGCTGCACGTTGTTGATGTCGGTGGTCAGGCGCGTGACGAGCGAGGAGCTCGAGAACTCATCGATGTTGGCAAAGCTGAACGTCTGGATCTTGTAGAACAGGTCGTGACGCAGGTTCTTGGCGAAGCCGCAGCTCGCATGACTGCAGGTGACGCCGGCAGCGGCACCAAAAGCGAGCGACGTCAGTGCGATGAGCACCAAAAAGCCTGCGGTGGGAAGCATCTGGGCGACGGTGGCACCGTCTTTGATGGCGTCGATCATGTCGGCGGTGATAAACGGGATCATCATTTCGCAGAGCACCTCGCCAAGCACCAGCAGCGGCGTGGCGATCGTGACCTTCTTGTAATCGCGGATGCTTCCCATGAGGGTTTTAATCATCCAGTTCCTCCCAGGTTACACGGATTTTCTCGAGCATTTCGGCGAGCTGCTCGCGCTCGTCGTGGGTGAGGGCACCAAAGGCCTGCTCTCTAAAGCGAATGCGGGCTGCCTGGTCGATGCGGGCGTTTTCCCGGCCGGTTTCGGTCAGGCGAATGGTGAGCTGCCGTCGATCCTTGGGGTTACGGCTGCGCTCGATGAGGCCGTTGAGCTCGAGTTTGGACAGGATCTCGGAAAGCGACCCCGGCTTGAGGTCAAAGTGCATGCCGAGTTCCTGCTGCGACATCTCGCCGCCGGGTTGCTTGGCCAGCAGGCAGATGATGGGCGCCTTGCCGGACACGCCTCCGCCATGAAAATGCATGTAATGGCCGCAAAAGCCCAGGCCATTGAGGATGCGCTTGGCAAGCTTGTCTTCTGAGCTAACCGCTTCGGGTGCATCCGCCGGCTGTGACGGGTCGCCGCCGGGCTCGTGCGAACAAAGGTTAAGAGGTTCATCGCACATGAATTAGTGTTGCTCCTTTCTTTAGTTAGGTAGTGGAATTGTTTTGTGCCTAACCAATCTAGGAGCATGAGAAATGAATGTCAAGGTACCAAACTAGTGGTTACGCGGTTTTACCAAACCGCGTAACGGCTCGACGCTGCAAACCCGCCAGAGCGGCAATCTGCCTTTCAACTTCGGCGGCATGACCAGAAGGTCAATGCCGCCTCGTTTCAAGGCACCTTGCTCACTCTGGCGGGTTTTCGCTGACTTCGCCAAAACATCGGCGTTGCCCGACCAGTCGTTTTGGCACTTAGGGACGTTCCTTATGTGCCGGCACTTGGGGACACTCCTTGGGCTAATTGCCGGGATAGTCGTTGGGGATGTTCTTGTTTGACTAGTCATTTAAGAACGTCCCCAACGACTACCTCGTTTTCGTAACCTTTTCGCAACAATGCGCTCTTCGCGACCGTAGCGCCCGCTCACAACGTCCCCTGCGCTACACTTAGTCGCACTGTGGCGCTGCTGCGCCGTGCCCGAACCAAGGGAGACCCTCATGAAGAACACTCAGCTGCTGCTGATCAACGATATGTGCGGCTACGGCAAGGTCGCGCTTTCCGCCATGCTGCCGGTGCTGTCGCATATGGGCTATCGCATCCACAACCTGCCGACGGCCCTTGTTTCCGATACGCTCAACTACCCCAAGTTCTACATCCACGACACCACGGAGTACGTGCGCCAGAGTCTTGCCATCTGGGAGGAGCTCGGCTTTGAGTTCGACGCTATCTCGACCGGCTTTATCGTGACCGAGGAAGAGACGCGTATCATCTCGGACTTTTGCCACCGCCGTGCGCAAAAGGGCACCAAGGTGTTCGTCGACCCCATCATGGGCGACAACGGCAAGCTCTATGCGGGCGTGCCCGAGTCCACGATTGGCCTTATGCGGCACCTGCTGGAGTGCGCAGACTACGCGGTGCCCAATTATACCGAGGCGTGCCTGCTTGCCGATAGGCCTATCGCCGAGCAAATTACGCCCGATGAGGCTCGCGCCCTTGTGGACGCCGTGCGCGAGCTGGGTGCCAAGTCGGTGGTCATTACGAGCGCCGTGGTCAATGGCACGAACGCGGTTATCGGTTACGACCATGTAGCGGGGGAGTACTTTACGATTCCCTTTGAGCTCATTCCGGTCTATTTCCCGGGCACGGGTGACACGTTCTCGGCGGTGCTCGTCGGCCGCGTTATGGCAGGTTGGAGTTTGCAACGCGCGACGTCCGATGCCATGCGCGTGGTGGCTGAGCTTATCGAGCGCAATGCCGACCAAGAGGACAAGTCGGCTGGCCTTCCCATCGAGGCCTGCCTGGATGTGATTGACCATGAGTAATGCTGGCGAGGGCGGCGCCAAGCCTGCGGGCGAGAACAAGCCGCTCGGCGCGCCGCGGGGCAAGCGTCCGCGCATCCGCGTGAGCTGCGTGGACCAGCTGGGTGCGTGCCGCTGCCACCATGGTCACAAGCCGGGCGACGTTTTTGACTTCGACCGAGACCGCGGCAAGATGTGTGCCATGGCCTGCCATGTGGGCTTTCCCTATATCGATATCCTGCGCTATGGCGGAACCGCGCCTGGCAACGAGCCCGGTACGGCAAAGTTCTGCTGCCCCGAGGTCGATACGCTGAACGTCTGGCTTGCCGAGATCGTCGACGAGTAGTCGAGCGCAATGTGACAAAGGGACAGTCCCTTTGTCACATTCGCCGGGGCCGCCCCTTCTTTTTGCTTATAATCCTAAATCTCTGCATTTCATCCGATTTTAGGTTCTAAAAATCCTACATTTCATCGATAATTAAGCGCATAAAACTTTGCATTTCATTTGATGACACTGAGGGGAGAGCCTATGCTGCGCAGGAAAATAGCGGCAGAGCTGGAGCGTTGGCTGAAGTCTGCCGGGCAAAAGGCCTTATTCATCACGGGTTCTCGCCAGATCGGCAAAAGCTATTCGATTCGCGCATTTGGCAAAGCCAGCCATGCAACCTACATCGAGCTCAATCTCATGGAAAATCGCCAGGCAAAAGATGCTCTTCTCGAGGCGCGGAATGCCGATGATTTCATCAGCAGGGTGACGCTTCTTTCGGGAAAGTCGATTGCACCAGGCAAAACGCTCGTGTTTATCGATGAGGTCCAAGAGGCCCCCGACATCATGACGATGGCAAAGTTCCTTGTAGAGGACGGGAGGTGCCGCTGGGCGTTTTCGGGGTCAATGCTCGGGACCCAGTTCAAGGGCGTCAGGTCCTATCCCGTGGGGTATGTCCACGAGCTTAGGATGTTCCCGCTCGATTTTGAGGAGTTTTGCTGGGCAACCGGGGTGAGCGAGGGGGCTCGCCAAACGATACGTGACGCGTGTATCAGCGAGAGGCCCATTCCTGATTACATTCATGACGCGATGATGGCAAACTTCAGGACCTATACCGTTGTCGGCGGAATGCCGGAGGTCGTGCAGCGTTTCCTTGACACGCAGGGCGACCTTGCCTCTGTTCGTCAGCTGCAGTCAGAGCTCAACGAACAGTACCGGCGGGATATCTCCAAGTATGCAAGCGGGCGAGCCCTGCAGGTGCAGAGCATCTACGATCAGCTCCCTATTATGCTCGAGGGCGAAAACAAGCGCTTCGTGCTCAATTCCATTGACCCCAAGGCTCACTACGAGAAGTATCAGCGAGATTTTGTATGGCTTGTCGATGCCGGCGTTGCTCTCAAAGCCGATATCGTAACCGAGCCAAAATCGCCCCTGCTCAAGACGGCACGGCCATCGCAGTTCAAGCTATATCAATCGGATACGGGCATGTTGATGGCGCGCTACCCCGTTGGAGTCGCCCAAGCGGCGTATCTTGATAGCAAAGAGCCCAATCTGGGCGGCATTTACGAAAACGTGGTGGCCCAGCAGCTAGCTGCCCAAAATCGCCAGCTTTACTACTATCAGACAAAAAAGCGCGGCGAAGTGGACTTTGTGGTCGATGGACCGGATGGGACGGCTGTTCCGATCGAGGTTAAATCGGGCTCCTATTACCACGCGCACGCTGCGCTCGGTCATGTGCTTGATACGGCTGAATATGGCGTAAGGCTCGGGATTGTTTTCTCGAGAGGCAACGTTGAGCGCAACGGAGCGGTTCTCTATTTGCCGCTATATGCGACCTGGGCCCTTTCGGATGTTTTGGGCGACTCCTGCGCCGAAGGGATAAAGCTGGAGGTCAAGCCGGTCTAGGGCCAGTCCCGGATGTGGCAAAGGGGTAGTCCCTTTGTCACATTCATGAGCGTGGATTTTCTCCCACCGAGATAACGAGCGTGGATTTTCTCCCGTTTAGAGCGCACTCGAACGCTCAAAGGGGGGTGCGGACGATTTCTTGGACCGCGCCTAGGCGTATCCAAGCTTCCTGCGGT
>CABUJN010000035.1:0-20452 GCA_902491935.1 uncultured Collinsella sp. | reverse complement strand
GACTGGGGCATGCAGGCGCTCGTCGGCCCCGTCACGACTGGTGCCGCCGTCGCCGTCTCGGGCGAGATCGCCGACGATATGCTCATGGTCACGCCCTCGGCATCGTCGCTCGACGTGACCAAGGATAAGACCACGGTCTTTCAGGTTTGCTTCACCGATCCCACCATGGGCGCCAGCGCCGCGAAGTTCTTGGCCGAGAAGTATTCGGACGCCAAGATCGCCCTGTTCTACAACTCCGGCGATACGTACAGCTCGGGCGTTGCCGATGCCTTTGCCGAGCAGGCCAAGGCATCCAAGCTCGACATCGTCGATACCGAGACCTTTAAGGACGACTCCTCCACGAGCTTTACCAACCAGCTCACCAAGGCCAAGGAGGCTGGCGCCACGCTTATCTTTGCCCCGATCTATTACACGCCGGCGTCCGTCCTGCTCAAGAACGCCAAGGACATTGGCTACGACATGACCCTCATGGGCACCGACGGCATGGACGGCCTGCTCTCCGTTGAGGGCTTCGATACCTCTCTTGCCGAGGGCGTGCTGCTCATGACCCCGTTCTCTGCCGACGATGAGAAGAACGCCGACTTCGTCAAGGCATATAAGGACGCCTACGACGAGACGCCCAACCAGTTTGCCGCCGACGCCTACGATTGCGTCCACGCCATCGTCGAGGCTATTGATAAGGCGGGCATCGACATTACGGCTGACGGTGCCGACATCGCCGGCGATCTTGCCAAGGCCATGCGCAAGATCAAGATCGAGGGCCTGACGGGCGAGCTCACGTGGAACGACGAGGGCCAAGTCGAGAAGCCCGCTACAGCCTATGTGATCCAGGACGGCAAGTACATCGCCGCCTAAGTGCATATACAACGAGACCGGTGGGGTCGTTGTATTCAGGGCAAGGACGCTTGTAACAGAACAGAAACATTACTTTCACACAATAAAGTGGCTAAACTGCATAAACTAATAGAAATACGCATAAGTATGGATAAATGGACAAAACAAAAGAAAAGTTGAAATAATCGCCACTTTTCTCAACTAAAGCGTCTACTATTTTGCGAACGCCGAACACGGCGAAGGATGGCCTGTCGGGTAACCGAAACCCGACGAGATATGAGAGGAGAGCCGCATGTCGAGCCTCACCGGTAAGTCATTGAACCCTGTTATGAATCGCAGGAGCGTTATCGCGAGCGCAGCAGGTCTGGGGGCGATGTCTATTCTAGCTGGCTGCTCCTCCAACGGCGGCGACAGCGGTTCCGCTTCGAGCGACGCTTCGTTTAAGATCGGCACCATCGGCCCGCTGACCGGCGCCAACGCGTCCTACGGCAAGTCCGTTACCCAGGGTGTCGAGCTTGGCTGCAAGGATTTCTCGACCAAGGAGCTGCCGCTTGCCAGCAAGGCCGAGGACGACCAGGCCGATGGCGAGAAGGCCGTCAACGCCTTCAACACCCTGCTCGACTGGGGCATGCAGGCCCTCGTCGGTCCGACCACCACGGGTGCGTCGGTTGCCGTTGCCGCAGAGTGCGGTAACGACCCCAAGACGTTCATGATCACCCCGTCCGCGTCCTCCGAGGACGTCACCGACGGCAAGGATTGCGTCTTCCAGGTTTGCTTCACCGACCCCAACCAGGGTGTCAACGCTGCCAAGTTCCTGGCGCAGAAGTATGCGGACGAGAAGTTCGTGCTGTTCTATAACTCCGGCGACGCCTATTCTTCGGGCATCGCAGATTCCTTTAAGGCCCAGGCTGCTGAGTCCAAGCTCGAGGTTGTTGACGAGGAGACCTTTAAGGACGACTCCGCCACGAGCTTTACCAACCAGCTGACCAAGGCCAAGCAGGCCGGCGCCACCATGATCTTTGCGCCGATCTACTACACGCCGGCGTCCGTCCTGCTCAAGAACGCCAAGGACATGGGCTACGACGTCAAGATGATGGGCTGCGACGGCATGGACGGCATCCTGGGCGTTGAGGGCTTCGACACCTCTCTTGCCGAGGGTCTGCTGCTCATGACCCCGTTCTCCGCCGACGACGAGAAGAACGCCGACTTCGTCAACGCTTACAAGGATAAGTACGGCGATACTCCCGACCAGTTTGCCGCCGACGCCTACGACGGCGTGCACGCGGTGGCCGAGGCCCTCAAGGAGGCCGGTCTTGGTGTCGACGCCGACCCGACCGAGGTCGCCGAGAAGCTGTCCAAGGCTATGCTCAAGATTACCGTTGACGGTCTGACCGGCAAGCTCACCTGGAACGATAAGGGTCAGGTCCAGAAGGAGCCCACGGCGTACGTCATCACCGACGGCAAGTACGTACAGGCCTAATAGACCGCCTTACATAGAGCGGTTTTGATCCCAAGCAGGGGAGGTTTTGGCCTTCCCTGCTTGCTTGGTATCTAGGGACGATGTAACGTCCCTGTTTCATACATCAACTGGAAACCTATTCGAAAGGGGGATGTGGAACATGACGGTCTTTATCCAATACCTGGTCAACGGCCTGTCCATGGGCAGCGTCTACGCCATCATCGCGTTGGGCTACACCATGGTCTACGGTATCGCCAAGATGCTGAACTTCGCTCACGGCGACGTTATCATGGTCGGTGCCTATGTTTCGTTCTGTGCCACGTCGTATCTCGGCCTCCCGGGCTGGGCATCTGTAATTCTCTCTTGTGTGGTCTGCACCGTTCTCGGTGTTCTCATCGAGGGTCTGGCATACAAGCCGCTGCGTCAGGCGGGCCCGCTGGCCGTTCTGATCACGGCTATCGGCGTGTCCTACTTCCTGCAGAATGCCGCGCAACTTCTGTGGGGCGCCACGCCCAAGAACTTCACTTCGCTCGTCACCTTCCAGGTGCCGGAGTTCTTGGCCAAGTTCAACGTAAGCGCCGTCTCGCTCGTCACCATCGTCGCCTGCCTGGTCATCATGGCCGGCCTGATGTTCTTTACGGGCAAGACCAAGATGGGTAAAGCCATGCGCGCCGTGTCCGAGGACAAGGCCGCTGCTCAGCTCATGGGCATCAACGTCAACCGCACCATCTCGATGACGTTCGCCATCGGCTCTGCCCTTGCCGCCATCGCCGGCGTGCTGCTGTGCTCCTACTCGCCGGTGCTGCAGCCTACGACGGGCGCCATGCCTGGCATCAAGGCCTTCGACGCCGCCGTCTTCGGTGGCATCGGCTCCATCCCCGGCGCCTTTGTCGGCGGCATTCTCATCGGCATCATCGAGGCGATGGCACAGGCTTACATTTCCACGAGCCTTGCCAACTCCATCGTCTTTGGTGTTTTGATCATCGTCCTGCTCGTCAAGCCTGCCGGCCTCTTGGGCAAGTACGTCCCCGAGAAGGTGTAGGTGAGCGTTATGAAGTTTCTTAAAGATAAGCAGACGCGTCACGACTTTGTCACGTACGCCATGTGCATCGTGGCCTTCGCCGTCGTGTTCTTTATGCAGTCGAACCACATGATTCCGCGCATGATCGCCGGTCAGTTGGTTCCCATTACGGCCTATATCGTCATGGCCATCTCCCTCAACCTCGTCGTCGGCATCGCGGGCGACCTGTCGCTGGGCCACGCGGGCTTTATGAGCGTCGGCGCCTATACGGGCATCGTCACCGCGGTCGCCCTCGAGAGCGCCGTTCCCTCCGATCCGGTGCGCCTGATCATCAGCATCGTGGTCGGCGCTATCGCCGCTGCCATCTTGGGCTTCTTGATCGGTATCCCGGTCCTGCGCCTGAGCGGCGACTATCTGGCCATCGTGACCCTGGCTTTTGGTGAGATCATCAAAGAGATCGTCACTTGCCTTATCGTGGGTGTCGACTCGCGCGGCCTGCACGTGATCTTTAACATCACGGGCAACTCTACGATCGACGACCTGCACCTGCTCGAGGACGGCACCGCTATCATCAAGGGCGCCCAGGGTGCCTCGGGCGTGTCGACGTACTCGACCTTCCTCGCCGGTGCCATCCTGGTCATGGTCGCACTCGTGATTGTGCTCAACCTGGTTCGCAGCCGTACCGGCCGTGCCATTATGGCCGTGCGCGATAACAAGATCGCTGCCGAGTCCGTGGGCATCTCCGTCACCCAGTACCGCATGATCGCCTTCGTGGTTTCTGCTGCCCTTGCCGGCGCTGCCGGAGCCCTCTTCGGCGGTAACTTCTCGCAGCTCTCCGCCACCAAGTTCGACTTCAACACGTCGATTCTCATCCTGGTGTTCGTGGTCCTGGGTGGTCTGGGCAATATGCGCGGCTCCGTCATCGCGGCGGCCTTGCTCACGGTGCTTCCCGAGCTGCTCCGTCAGTTCTCGGACTACCGCATGCTCATCTACGCCATCGTGTTGATCCTGGTCATGATCTTTACCAACAACCCGCAGCTCAAGGCGTTCTTCGGTCGCGTCAAGGACCGCTTTGCTTCCAAGAAGGAGGTGGCAGCCGATGCCCAGTAAATTTGAGTTCAACAAGGGCAAGATGGTCCCGTATCCTTCTGGCGCCATCGTTCCCGATCGTGACCTGGGCGAGCGCCCGGCACTCGAGTGCATCCACCTGGGCATTGAGTTCGGTGGCCTTAAGGCAGTCGACGACTTTAGCCTAACTATCGGCAAGACCGAGATCGCCGGTCTAATCGGCCCCAACGGTGCCGGTAAGACCACGGTCTTCAACCTGCTCACCAAGGTGTATCAGCCCACACACGGCACCATCCTGCTCGACGGCGAGGACACCTCGGGCAAGTCGGTCTATCAGGTCAACCGCATGGGCATCGCCCGTACCTTCCAAAACATCCGCCTGTTCAACACCATGACGGTGGAGGATAACGTAAAGGTCGGTCTGCACAACCAGGAGCGCTACTCCGGCTTTGAGGGCGTGCTGCGCCTGCCGACGTATTGGAAGCACGAGAAGGCCGCCCACGAGCGCGCCATGGAGCTGCTGTCCATCTTTGATATGGAGCATCTGGCAAACGAGCAGGCCGGATCGCTGCCTTACGGCGCCCAGCGTCGTCTGGAGATCGTCCGCGCACTTGCCACCAACCCCAAGCTGCTGCTGCTCGACGAGCCTGCCGCCGGCATGAACCCGTCCGAGACCGCGGAGCTCATGGAGAACATCGTCAAGATTCGCGACACCTTCGGCATCGCCATTATGCTTATCGAGCATGATATGTCGCTCGTTATGAACATCTGCGAGGGCATCTGCGTGCTTAACTTTGGTAAGGTCATCGCCAAGGGCACGGCCGAGGAAATCCAGAACAATGACGCTGTTATCGAGGCGTATCTGGGCAAGCAGGATAAGGGGGAGAACTAAATGGCAGATCCGATGCTTTCCGTCTACAACATCAACGTCTGGTACGGCGCCATCCACGCCATTAAGGACATCTCCTTTAACGTTAACGAGGGCGAGATCGTGGCCTTGATTGGTGCCAACGGCGCCGGTAAGTCCACGACGCTTAAAACCGTCTCGGGCCTGCTGCGTTCCAAGACCGGCTCCATCAAGTTTATGGGCGAGGACATTACTCATACGCCGGCTGACAAGCTGGTGGGCAAGGGCCTGGCTCAGGTCCCCGAGGGCCGTCGCGCCTTTTTGCAGATGACGGTTGAGGAGAACCTGGAGATGGGCGCCTACACACAGCCCAAGTCCACGGTGGCTCCGGGCCTTGAGCGCGTCTACGAGCAGTTCCCGCGTCTGAAGGAGCGCCGTCGCCAGGTCGCCGGCACCCTTTCGGGCGGCGAGCAGCAGATGCTCGTTATGGGGCGCGCCCTTATGAGTAACCCCAAACTGCTTATGCTCGACGAACCTTCCATGGGTCTGGCACCGATTCTGATCGAACAGATCTTCCAGATTGTCGAGGACCTGCACAAGGCCGGCACCACGGTGCTTCTGGTCGAGCAAAACGCACAGATGGCACTTTCGATCGCTACGCGCGGCTACGTGCTCGAGACCGGCAAGATCACCATGACCGGTACCGGACAGGAGCTCCTGCACGACGATAACGTCCGCAAGGCCTATCTGGGCGGTTAATCCATTCAACAAAGGGGGCGCTGACCAACCCGGTCAGCGCCCCCTTTTAAGTTGCGGTGAAATAGGGACTAAATGGGGGCGCTAGACGCCAAAACAGTCCCTATTCCACCGCAACTTCATGGGGATGTGTGACAATGCCCGTCGGAAAACGTCTGTTGTCTTTGGGGGTCCATCTATGCTGTACGAGTTTTGTGCCGAGAACTTTGAGCGAGTGCCAGCGGCCATCGAGGCCGGTGCGAGGCGCATTGAGCTGTGTGACAACCTCGCCGTCGGTGGCACCACGCCTTCGGCCGGCGTTATCAGCGCTACAACCAACTATGCCCACGAACAAGATGCACGGGTGATGTGCATGATCCGTCCGCGTGGCGGCGACTTTCACTACAACCAGGATGAGCTGCGCATGATGGAGATGGACTTGGGCCTTGCCGTGAGTGCGGGCGTTGACGGCTTGGTCTTTGGCTGCTGCAAACCCTGCGCTGGCGGATGGGCGCTCGACGAGCTTACGCTTGGCGCCCTCGTGATGGCTGCGGGCTGCGCGACCGAGGAATGTAAGCGTGAGCCCATCGACATCACCTTCCACATGGCATTTGACCAGCTCTCGCCCGAGGCTCAGCTCGATGCGATTGATACACTTGCCGACTGCGGCGTTACGCGCATCCTCACGCATGGCGGCGCTGCCGGTACGTCGATCGAGGATAATTTCGATCACCTGACTCGTTTAATCGAGTATGCGGGCGATCGTTTGACCATCCTTCCCGGCGGCGGCATCACTACGGCAAATCGCGACGCGGTCGCGGCGGCGCTAGGCGTCTCCGAGCTCCATGGCACCAAGATCGTGCCGCTAGAGGTATAACCCGTGGCGCTGGTATTTGACGTTCAGCAGGCGAGCGGTAAGCCCGACGATAATCGTCGCCCTGGCACCGCGTGCCCCTTTTGCGACACGGAGGGGCTTGCCAACATCATCCAGCGCGATGGTGACTGCATCTGGCTCGAGAATAAGTTCAAGACATTGCGGGCCACACGTCAGACCGTATTGATCGAGTCTGCCAATCACGACGCCGACCTGGTGACCTATGAACCGGATGAGCTGCATCATGTGATGCGGTTTGCCCTGGGCTGTTGGCAGCAGATGATCGATTCCCAACAGTACTGCAGTGTGCTCATGTACAAGAACAAAGGCCCGCTTTCGGGCGGCAGCCTCGTCCATCCGCACATGCAGATTGTGGGTTTGGAGCAGGAAGACGGCTATGCTTCGCTGACTTCTGCCAATTTCGAAGGCATCAATGTCTGGCGACAGGGGAGAATCGCGGTCAACATCTCAACCGAACCGATCATGGGGTTCTTTGAGATCAACGTTTCAGCCCCGCAGGGAATCGCCGCCAGCGATGACACGAGAGACCAAGCCGAGGCGGATCTCTTCGCCGACGCAATCCAGGTAGCTCTGCGCTATATCTTGCACGAGCACCATGGCGGTCGTGCAGAGTCGTACAACCTGTTCTTCTATCACATGAGCGGCCGGACCATTGCCAAGGCGCTTCCACGTTGGGTGGTTTCACCCTACTTTGTCGGGTATCGGCTGGCTCAGGTCAATGCTGAGACCACGCTCGATGTCGATGCGGAGCGACTCCGCGCACATCTGGAGGCGCTCACATCGTAAAGTGAGCGCCCGCACACTGCGGACGGTTTAGCGCGCCATTGCATCGCGGCCGGCCTCGACCCGCTTGCGCTGGGCGGCGCGCTCCTCGCCGGTCAGACGTTCAAAGAGATGTCCGATAAGCGAGGCGAGCACCTGCTGAAACAACGTTCCACACATGACGGGAAACACAACTTCGCCCGGAAAGTATTGCGTGGCGATGACGGCGCCCGAAGAGATATTGCGCATGCCGCAGGTAAAGCACATGGTGGTCGTCTCGCTATACGGCAGGTGCAACGCGCGGGCGACCAGAATGCCCACGACAAAACCGCTGATGGCGAACGCCAGAATAAAGAGGGCGACTTCCAGGCGCACCGCGTTCATGTGTAGCACGTACTCGCTCATGGCGGTGGAGTTGGAGGCAATAACGCCCATCATCATGAACTTGCAGGCGGGCGAGAGCGCGGGGGAGAGTTTCTCGTGTCCCCAGCCGTGCGTGAGCTCGTTGATCACGATGCCGAGCACGGCGGGGATGGCAATCATAAAGGCCATGTTCTGCATCATGCTCGGAACATCGATTGCGACGGTGGCGCCCAACAGGAGCTTGAGCGTGAGCGGAATCGTTACGGGCGATATAACCGAGGACGTCAGGATGATGGTGAGCGCGAGCGGGCCGTTGCCGCCGAACATGCTGATCCACATAAAAGCGGTGACTGCCACGGGCACACTGTATTCGAGCACGATGCCGCAGACAAGGTTGGGGTTGGAACCAAAGAACAACGATCCCATGGCATAGGCCGCGATGGGAATAAGCGCCGCCGAGACCAACAATGCCACAATCAGGTGCAGCGGACGGTGGAACACCTCGGCTACCTGGTGAAAGGTGTTGCTGAGCGCACCTTGGAACGTCATAAAGGCAAACAAGGTGGGAACGATGGGCTTGAGAACGCCGATCTGTTGAGGAAAGAGCACGCCGAGCGCCACGCAAATCGGAACGATGATTTGCATGTGCCCCGCGAGAAACTTGCCCAGTCCAACCCATTGCTTCATATGCTCTTGTGACTCCCTTTGCTCGTGAATCCGTTTTGACTGGATATGCTAGACGCTCACATGTGTCCGTGCGTCAGAAACGCTCGATTATTTCGAGGCTATTACCGGCATCGTTTACCGAAACCGCGGCGTGCTGCGGCGATTTGCGTCCGCGCCGCACGGTATAATAAATCCGTTCAACAGATCTGCCTGCCGAAGCGGGCATACACAGAGGACTCATCGCTATGAACCGTGAGAGGTATCGCGGCGACCTGCCCCTATCGGGGGTGGGTGCCTATGTCATCGCTTAAGACGACGCATCGCTGGGCGGTCGCTCAGCAAAACCCCGAGCTCGAAAAGGAGCTTTCGGCTGGCCTGGGCATACCCGGGCTGGTGGCGCGCATTATGGTTGCGCACGGCATTACATCCATCGAGGAAGGCCAGCTGTTTTTGACGCCTTCGCTCGATCGCGACTGGGCGGACCCACTCGTTATTCCGGGCATGGTGGTCGTCGCCGACCGCGTTGAGCGTGCTATTCGCAGCCACGAGCGTATCGCCGTCTTTGGCGATTTTGACGTCGACGGCATTACGTCGACTTGTCTGTTGACCGAGGCGCTACGTTCGTTTGGCGCCAACGTCACGCCGTTTATTCCGCACCGCTTTGACGAGGGCTACGGCCTGTCGCGTGCGGCGCTCGACCGCGTCAACGAGCTCGCTCAACCCAACCTGATTGTGACCGTCGATAACGGTATTGCTGCCAAGGAAGAGGTCTCCTATCTGGAGAGTCTGGGGATCGATTTGGTGGTCACGGACCATCACGAGCCGTCCGACCAGGTGCCGCAGGGCGTGCCCCTGACCGATCCCAAGCTCGAGGACGAGGGCCCCTCGCGCGAGCTTGCCGGTGCCGGTGTGGCGCTTAAGCTGGTGCAGGTCCTGGGCGAGCGTTTGGGCAAGCCGTCGTATTGGCGTTCGCTGATAGAGGTCGCGGCGCTGGGCACCGTGTCCGACATGATGCCGCTCACGCCCGAGAATCGCGCACTGGTCGCCGAGGGCATCCAGCAGATGCGCGTGACGGCCCGCCCCGGTTATATCGCGCTTGCCGCACTTGCCAAGGCCGACCTTTCTACCATTACGGCCGACGGCCTGTCGTTTTCGCTCATCCCTCGTCTGAATGCTGCCGGCCGCATGGCTGATCCCAAGCTGGCGCTCGATCTGCTGCTTGCCCGCGACCCCATCGAAGCGAGCGCGCTTGCCGCCGAGCTCGAGGAAATCAACCGCCAGCGCCGTGAGATCGAGGCGGAGCTCACGCGCGATGCCATGGCAAAGGTCGAGGAGACCTATGACGGCGGACGCGCGATCGTCGTGGGCGGCGAAGGCTGGCACGAGGGCGTCAAGGGCATCGTGGCAAGCCGTCTGACCAACCGCTACCACGTGCCGGCGCTGCTGTTCTCGATCGAGGACGGTATCGCGCGCGGCTCTGGTCGCTCGGTGGGCAAAGTTAACCTGTTTGACGCCATCGAGCGCTGTTCCGACCTGATGATTCGTCGCGGCGGACATGCCGGTGCGGTGGGTGTGACTATCGAGGCATCCAAGCTCGACGAGTTCCGCCGTCGCCTTTCGGCCGTGCTATCGGAGCTTCCCGCCGAGGACTTTGAGGACACTGACGAGGTTGCCGCCACCGTTGACCTCTCCGAGCTAAATATCGAGACCATCGAGCAGATTTCCCGCCTTGAGCCGTTTGGCCAGGGTAATAAGGTGCCGCTGCTGGCTGCCGAGGGCGTGACGATGTGTGATCGCGCCGTGGTGGGTAAGACCGGCGAGCACATGCGCTTCGTGGCGACGGATGGCGCCGCGAGTGTGCCGGCCATCATGTTTCGTGTACCGCAAATCGATAAGCTCATCAACTGCGATAGCGCTGTCGATTTGGTGTTCGAGGCCGTTGCCGAGCATTGGCAGGGTCGTGTGAAGCCCAAGCTCATGATCAAGGATGTTCTGGTCCGCGATACCACGCTGCCCAGCATCGACGATCCGGCATGCGAGCTTCGTCGTGGCGTGCAGCCGGCGGATTCCGGCCTGCGCCTGGAGTCGCGTAAGCGCGAGACGCTCGCCCAGCTTTCCTATACCGAGCTCACGCGCTCGCTTATCCATAGCTTTATCGGCTCGAACCAGCCGCACCGCGCGCAGGTCGAGGCGCTCGATGCCCTGGCCGATCACCAAAGTGTTCTGGCCGTTATGGGAACGGGGCGCGGCAAGTCGCTCATCTTTCATGTGCATGCCGCGCGCGAGGCGGTTCTTCGCGGGCGTGCGAGCATCTTTGTCTATCCGCTGCGCGCGCTCGTTGCCGACCAGGCCTATCACCTCTCGTCGACGATGGCATCGCTTGGCATTGGCGTTGGCGTGCTGACCGGCGAGACCGTGGAGGCCGCACGCGATGACGTGTTCGCCGGCCTAGCTTCGGGCCGCACCGGTATCGTGCTCACGACGCCCGAGTTCCTATCTATCCACCGTGACCGCTTCGCGCGTTCGGGCCGCATCGGCTTTGTCGTTATCGATGAGGCGCACCACGCCGGTCTTGCCAAGGGCGGCGACCGCAGCGCCTATCTCGACATGCCCGATATCCTCAAAGCCCTGGGCGACCCGGTCGTTATGGCTGCGACGGCCACCGCGACGGCTCCGGTTGTGGCCGAGCTTGCTCGCATGCTGCCGATCACTCGCACGGTGGTCGACGAGACGGTGCGCGAGAACCTGCAGCTCGAGGACGACCGCGATCTTGCAAGTCGCGAGAACCGTTTGGTGTCGATTGTGGCGACGGGGGAAAAGACCGTCATCTACGTCAATTCGCGCGACCAGTCCGTGGCGCTCGCCAAGACGTTGCGCAAGCGTGTGCCCGATTGCGCAACCCATATCGCGTTCTATAACGCGGGGCTTGCGCGTTCCGATCGCCGTCGCGTGGAGGAAGCATTCCGAGACGGCAGCCTCAGCTGCATCGTCTCGACATCTGCCTTTGGCGAGGGCGTCAACCTGCCCGATATCCGCCATGTCGTGCTCTATCACATGCCGTTTGGCGGCATTGAGTTTAACCAGATGAGCGGCCGCGCCGGTCGCGATGGCCAGCCCGCCGTGATCCATCTGCTCTATTCGTCGCGCGACGCCCGCATTAACGAGCGCCTACTCGACTGCTATGCGCCCGAGCGCGACGAGCTCGTCACGCTCTATCGAGCGCTGCAGACCATGTGGCGCTCCAACCGTGGCAAGACGGGGGACGATTCATTCTGCGCAAGTGATATCGACATCGCGCAGATGTGCCTTGCCATCGATGCCCGCACGCCGGTCGACGAGCGCTCGGTGGAAAGCGGCCTGGGAATCTTCGAAGAGCTTGGTTTCTGTCGCGTTTCGGGGTTTGACGACACTCGTCGTATCGCGATGGCCGAAAACCCCGGCCGCGTGCAATTGAGCAGGTCAATTCGCTATTTGGAGGGCTTGCGCTCGCGCATGGAGTTCTCGGCTTTCCGGAGCTGGGCGCTCGATTCGTGCGCTTCTGATATGCTAGCCAAAGTTAACCGCCCGATCGTACCGCGGGCCTAGGGGAAGGGGACCTCGATGGATGCCGCAGCCCGTACCGCCCATGATTCCACCCTCCAGCCGTTTTCGGAGATGGAGCACTATAAGCATGCCGATGAGCTGCCGCCCGAGATTATGGCGGACAGCTACGACAAGCTGGAGCGCCTGTGCCTCAAATATATGAATGAGGACGACTTTTCTAAGGTTGAGCAGGCCTACTGCTTTGCCGCCGAGAAGCACTGCAACCAAAAGCGCCGCTCGGGCGAGATGTACATTAACCATCCCGTCGAGGTTGCCATCATTTTGGCCGATCTCAAGATGGACTGCGATGTGGTGTGTGCCGCGCTGCTGCACGATACCGTCGAGGATACCGAGACCTCGCTCACCGATGTTTCCGGCCTGTTTGGCGAAACCGTTGCTGAGCTCGTCGATGGCGTGACCAAGCTCACCAACATCGAAGTCGACAGCATGGACGAGAAACAGGCCCTCACGCTGCGCAAGATGTTCCTCGCCATGTCCAAGGACATTCGTGTCATCATCGTTAAACTTGCCGACCGTCTGCACAACATGCGTACGCTGGCGGCCCTGCGTGAGGATCGTCGCCTGTTTAAGGCTCGCGAGACCATGGACGTGTACGCGCCCTTGGCCGACCGCCTGGGCATGAGCTCTATTAAGTGGGAGCTCGAGGACCTGTCCTTCTTCTACCTGGAGCCCGATGCCTACCAGCGCATCGCGCGCATGGTGGCTGAGTCGCGCGAGGTCCGCGAGCGCTACCTTGCCGAGACCATCAAGACGCTCACCGACGAACTCAACCGCATTGGCCTGGAGGGCTTCCAGATTAATGGCCGCTCCAAGCACTATTGGTCCATCTACCAAAAGATGAAGCGCAAGGGCAAGGAGTTCTCCGAGATCTACGACCTGGTGGCGCTGCGTGTTATTACCCATTCGGTGCGCGATTGCTACTCCACGCTCGGTGCGGTGCATACGCTGTGGCATCCCATGCCTGGTCGCTTTAAAGACTATATCGCCATGCCCAAGGTCAATAACTACCAGTCGCTCCACACGACGGTCATCGGCCCCACGGCTCGTCCGCTCGAGATTCAGATTCGAACCTACGAGATGCATGAGCAGGCCGAGTATGGCATTGCCGCCCACTGGCTATATAAGAAGTCGGGCGGATCGTCTGCTTCCAAGACCAATGACGCTCAACGTTTGGACGACCAGATCAACTGGCTCAAGCATTCGCTCGATTGGGCGGCTTCCGACGAAATCACCGATGCCAAGGAATACCTGCATTCGCTGAAGGTCGACCTCTTCGATCAGGAGATTTTCGTCTTTACGCCCAAGGGCGAGGTCATGGCGCTTCGTGCCGGCTCCACGCCGCTCGACTTTGCCTACGCCGTTCACACCGAGGTGGGAAACCACTGCGTCGGCGCTAAGATCAACGGTGCGGTGGCCCCGCTCACGCACGAGATCAAGACGGGCGACCGCGTTGAAATCCTGACGAACAAGAGTTCCAAACCGTCGCGTGATTGGCTCAAGATCGTCAAGACGCCTTCCGCCAAGTCAAAGATCCGCCGCTATTTTGCCGCTGCGACCAAGGACGACGACGCTGCCGCCGGCCGCGATATGCTGGCCAAGGACCTGCGTAAGCGTGGCTATGGCATTTCTACGCCGCGTTCGACGCGCGCGCTCAATGCCGTGGCGGAGCAGTTTAACTTCAAGCAGCTCGAGGACCTGTTTGCCGCCGTCGGCGCCGGCAAGGTTGCCCCGCGCGCTGTGGGCAATAAGGTCGAGCAAATCTTGGACCCAAAGCCCGAGGAACAGCTCACCAAGGCCGAGGCTATCGCCGAGGTCGTGAAACAGCCTGCTCGCGGCTCCAACCGCAAGCCGCAAAAGCGCGGCAAGAGCGCCAGTAACGGCATTATCGTCAAGGGCGAGAGCAACAGCGGCCTGCTAGTCCGTCTGGCTCATTGCTGCAACCCCGTGACGGGCGACGACATCGTCGGCTTTATCACGCGCGGCCGAGGTGTCTCAGTGCATCGCGCCAACTGCCCCAACGTCAAGGGCCTCATGGAGCACCCCGAGCGCATGATTGACGTAGAGTGGGATGGTGCTGCCGACACTCTCTTCCAGGTCGAGATCGTGGTCGAGTGCCTGGACCGCATGGGCCTGCTCAAGGACGTCACCATTGCCATTGGCGATGCAGGCGGCAATATCCTTTCCGCCGCCACCTCGACCAACCGCGAGGGTATTGCGACCCTGCGCTTTATGGTCGAGATTTCGGATGCGAGCGGCCTGGATCCGCTGCTGGCTTCCATCAGCAGCGTCGACTCGGTCTACGACGCTCGCCGTCTTATGCCCGGCGAGGGCGGAGCGCAACTCAAGCGCCGTGTGTAGGTGCGAGAGCCTCTCAGCATCATAGATATTGGTTACGTTCGAGGCATCGTTTGGTGCCTCGAACGTATTTTAGAAGGAGGGTATGCGCATGGGCGATATGACTTTGGACCTGACACCCCGAGGCGCGGCTTCGATTGAGGCGCTCGTCAACGGCCCGATTCAGACCAACAGCTACGCCGTGATTTCGAATGACGAGTGCTTAATCGTCGATCCGGCGTGGGAGGGCGAGCGTCTTGTGGAGCATATCCGCACCGCGCATCCCGAGGTGCGCGTGCTCGGCTCTGTCTGCACGCACGGTCATGCCGACCATGTTGGCGGGGTTGCCGGGGTTCGAGCTGTCGTTGGCGACAGCGCACTATATGAGTTGTGCGCTAAGGACGTGACGGTACCTCGCGCAAATATCGAGGAGCAGCGCGCCATGTGGGGTATCGAGACGCCCGATCCGGGTGAGCCGACGCGTTTGCTTGCCGAGGGCGATACAATCGAGGTGGGCGACGTCTGCCTGCAGGTGATCAAGACGCCGGGGCATACGCCGGGCGGCATCGTCCTGTTCGCCGCGACCGAGCAGGGGAACATCGCCTTTGTGGGCGACACGCTTTTCCCGGGCAGTCACGGTCGTACCGATCTTTCCGGCGGTGACGAGGCGGCGATTATGCGCTCGCTCTCCAAACTTGCCAAGACGCTTCCGCCCGATACCGTTTGCTTGACGGGCCATGGCGATTCGACCACGATGGCGCGCGAACTTATGCAGAACCCGTTTATGCAGATGTAGGCTTGAAGCCGTCTTTCGAACCACGAAGACCGCTCAATCGTCAAGCTATTTTCCCCAGTGGGTCGATTCTGTGGGGCAAACGGTCAAAATTTGTCCAATCGGATGGTATTCGTGAACAAACGAACGTTTATGCTCGGGTATGTCGTGGTAAAATCTCAGGCGTTATCGGAGCAACCTTACAGGAGGTTTCTTTTATGCTCGTCAACGCAGCAGACATGCTCAAGAAGGCCGAGGCCGGCAAGTACGGTCTCGGTGCCTTCAACACCAACAACCTCGAGTGGACCCTGGCTATTCTCCAGGCCGCCGAGGAGGCCAAGTCTCCGCTGATCCTTCAGTGCACCGCTGGTGCCGCTAAGTGGATGGGCGGTTTCAAGGTCTGCGCCGACATGGTCAAGGCTGCCGTCGAGGCCACGGGCGTTACCGTTCCCGTCGCCCTTCACCTCGATCACGGTTCTTACGAGGACTGCTTCAAGTGCATCGAGGCCGGCTTCACGTCCATCATGTATGACGGCTCTCACGAGGAGACCTTCCAGCTTAACCTCGACCGCACCAAGGAGCTCGTTGAGCTTGCCCACTCCAAGGGCATGTCCATCGAGGCCGAGGTCGGCGGCATCGGCGGCACCGAGGACGGCGTGACCTCCAGCGGCGAGCTCGCTGATCCTGCTGAGTGCAAGCAGATTGCTGACCTGGGCGTCGACTTCCTCGCCTGCGGTATCGGCAACATCCACGGCGTGTACCCTGCCGACTGGGCTGGCCTTTCCTTCGAGCGCCTGGGCGAGATCAAGGCCGAGACCGGCGACCTGCCCCTCGTTCTGCACGGTGGCACCGGCATCCCCGAGGATCAGATCAAGAAGGCCATCTCCCTGGGTATCTCCAAGATCAACGTCAACACCGACCTGCAGCTCGTCTTCGCCAAGGGCGTTCGCGAGTACATCGAGGCTGGCAAGGATCAGCAGGGCAAGGGCTTTGACCCCCGCAAGCTCCTCAAGCCTGGTCGCGACAACATCGTTGCCCGCACCAAGGAGCTCATGGAGGAGTTTGGCTCCGTCAACAAGGCGTAAGTAGCGGTTTAACTTCCCGCCGGAGGCCCCGTTCACCCTACGCTTTTCCCTTGCGCTCACCTGGCTTTGCCAGAAGTCGCGCAATGGGAAAAGCTTCGGGTGAACGGGGCCTCCTTCGTTAACTCGCTACAGGGTTACTGGGCTGAATTAAAATGGTCGCTGGCTTTGCCAGAAGTCGCGCCAAGGAAACAGTTCCGGGAGACGGGGCTTCCTTCGTTTAACGCCGCAGGGTTACGAGTCTGAATTAAGGTGGCTACTGGCTTCGCTAGAAGTCGCGCGACGGAATCAGCTCCGGGTGAACGGGGCCTCCTTCGTTAACTCGCTACAGGGTTACTGGGCTGAATTCATTTTTAGAGGTACCGTTTATCGGTGTTGAGGGTTCCTTTATTGGGGCTTTCTTTTTTATCTCGCTACAATGGGCTTCGAGAGTTCTAATGACTTGGAGTTTGGTATGGCTGTTATTAATGTGCTGCCTTCGGATGGGAAGGTTATTGACGAGGGTCCTGTTGGTTGCTCTATTGATGTTTGCAATGATGACTTCCGTTTTCTAGATGTTGGCTTGCCACCCGAGATTCTGCGTTTAAAGGACGCGGGGTATCTTTCGCAGGCTATTGAGGCCTGCGACCGTCTACTTGCCCAAAATCCCGATCCCTCGCTTGCTGCCTGCGTTCGTGCCGAGCGGTATCGCATGCTTGAGACGCCGCTTCATTTTTCGGTGTCGCGCGATCGAGCTATTGCGATGATCCGCGAGGAGTGGCCTGGGTTTACCGAGGAGCAGTTTGACGATCTGATTGACCGTAAGCGTATTGACTGGCGCTTTATCGATGGCGAGCTGTTCGTTCTCGACAACTTCCTCGATTCGCTTCGCGTATATCCCAAAGAGGTTCCCGGCATGCGTCCCGATCCTACGGACGGAATTGCACTGCGCAACGAGATGCTCAAGGAGATGGAGTCACAAAACGGATTGACTCGCGTTATTACGCTTAAGGCGTCCTTGTCTGTCCCCGGCGCTCTAGAGGGGGAGACCGTTCGCGCTTGGCTTCCCGTAGCCGCCACCTGCCGCCAACAGTCTCAGGTCGAGATTCTCGACATGACGCCGGAGGGTGCTGTTGCTCCCGCGAACGCTTCGGCGCGTACCGCCTCGTGGTCTTCTTCGAGTGAGCGCTCATTCTCGGTGACTTATCGTTATCACATCGATGCTGCTTATTGTGATGTCTACGATGGCGCACTTCCGGTTCATCCGCGTATGGACGCGCCTCTGCCCGAGGATATTTCCGAGGACCGTCCGCACATTGCATTCACGCCGTATCTGCAGCAGCTGACGGCCGGTGTTGTTGACGGACTCGTGGATCCGCTCGATCGCGCCCGTGCTATCTATGATTATCTGACGCAGCATATCGACTATCGCTATCAGCCGCCGTACTTGCTTTTGGGATCTATTGCCGATGACTGCGCGCATTCGCTCCGCGGCGATTGCGGCGTTATGGCGCTCACGTTTATCACCATGTGCCGTATCGCGGGCGTGCCTGCCCGTTGGCAGAGCGGCCTGTATGTTGCGCCCGATTCGGTGGGGTCGCACGACTGGGCAGAGTTCTATACGCCGCAGACCGGTTGGCTCAACGCCGACGTGTCATTTGGATCTTCTGCTCGCAGGATGGGGGAGGAGTGGCGCCGCCGTCACTACTTTGGCAATCTCGACCCATGGCGTATGGTGGCCAACAATCGATTCCAGGCAGAGTTTGAGCCCTCTTTCGACGGCGTGTGCGAGGACCCTTACGATAACCAGATGGGTGAGGCTTCGGTCGACGGTCGCGGATGCCGTCAGCGCGAGATGCTACGCACGGTCGAACTCATCGAAATGCTCGAAGTTCCATTTTCGGACTAATCGGTAGAAAGCTGTGATAAACTAACTCACGCATTACGTGCCCGAGTGGCGGAATTGGCAGACGCAGTGGACTCAAAATCCACCGTTGGCAACAACGTGCGAGTTCGAGTCTCGCCTCGGGCACCATACATGCAAGTGAGCGTTCAAGGGGGTTGCGGCCCCCTTTTTCGTGCCGAACTCGCGTGAGCGCGCGAAGCGTTAAGCAAACAGGCCTGTGGCCTGTTTGTAGCGGCGCGTGGCGAGGGCGCCACGCGCCCGAAGCCCGGGGCTTCGCGAAGCGAAGGCCCTTTGAGTCTCGCCTCGGGCACCATACATGCAAGTGAGCGTTCAAGGGGGTTGCGGCCCCCTTTTTCGTGTACGTAATGTGATAACGCGCTGTACGTGTTATTATTCGCAAGGCGTTGTTCCCGCAATGCCCTAAAGAGGAACCCGAGGGTTCCCACCTTTTGGCGCCAATGAGCAGCTGACTGGTCATACAACTTAGATTCCCTTCCTCAAATCGAGGAAGTCTATGTGTACGACCTGGTTGCTGAGAAGCGCCGGGTTATTTTTTTATGAATGGAGGTAGGGAAAATAGCTAAGTCTGATGACACCCGCATCAACGACGAGATCACTGCATCTTCGTGCCGTTTGATTGGCGTCGATGGCTCTCAGCTCGGCCTGTTCGCCATCCGCGATGCCCAGCGCGTCGCCGACGATCAGGGTCTCGACCTGGTCGAGATCGCTCCCAACGCGGAGCCGCCGGTCTGCAAGGTCATGGACTACGGTAAGTTCAAGTACCAGCAGGCCATGAAGGCCAAGGCTGCTCGTAAGAACCAGTCCAAGGTCGAGGTCAAGGAAATGAAGTTCCGACCCAAGATCGACGTTGGCGACTACGAGACCAAGAAGGGCCACGTTCTGCGTTTCCTCAAGAAGGGCGCACGCGTTAAGATCACCATCATGTTCCGCGGCCGTGAGATGGCTCACCCGGAGCAGGGCCTTAACGTTCTCGAGCGTCTCGCCGAGGATCTCAAGCCTTACGCTACGGTCGAGTCCAAGCCTAAGATGGAAGGCCGTAACATGCTTATGCTGCTCGCCCCGATTAAGGGCGCCTTCGATGAGGATAAAGCGGCAAGCGATACCAAGTAACTAGTGTTCTGTAACCGATTAAGGAGTATTTCATGCCTAAGATGAAGTCCCACAGCGGCACCAAGAAGCGTTTCCGCAAGACTGGTACCGGCAAGCTTATGCGCGCCAAGGCTTTCAAGAGCCACATCCTGAGCAAGAAGTCCACCAAGCGTAAGCGTGGCTTCCGTCAGGAGACCGAGATCGCCGCTGCCGACCGCAAGGTCATCAAGTCGCGTCTCGCCTAAGTTCGCGTTCCCGTTTTTCGTTTTACCGTCTAGGAGTTGATAGAACATGGCACGTATTAAGCGCGCTGTTGCCGCCAAGAAGAAGCGCCGTACCGTTATGCACCGTGCGAAGGGTTACTACGGTGCCGCTTCGCGTACTTACAAGCATGCTAAAGAGCAGGTCCAGCACTCCCTGCAGTATCAGTATCGTGATCGCCGCAACAAGAAGCGCGAGATCCGTTCTCTTTGGATCACTCGTATCAACGCTGCTGCTCGCCTGAACGACATCTCTTACTCTCAGTTCATGCACGGCCTGAAGGTTGCCGGCATCGAGCTCGACCGCAAGGTCCTGGCTCAGATGGCTTACGAGGACATCGAGTCCTTCAACGAGCTGGCTACCATCGCCAAGAAGGCTCTCGAGGCCTAATAGATTCTCTTGAATCGCTAGGGGAGTGTCGCGTTGTGCGCGGCGCTCCCTCTTTTTATCTGAAGCGCGGTTTACATTGCTAAAAGCGCGGGTAGATATACATTTACAGGTGACCGATCTCTATATATTCCTGAACCAAAGGGTCATCATCTGATACGTGCGGAAGATCCGCACCAGTCTTTCTATTACCTATAGAAAGCAATATGTTGTGTAGGACTTGTGAAGAGTGGAATTGACGTCCCACAGAGCTTCGCGGTCTGGCAATATATCTCCTTGCCGCGCGGCCCGGTCGAACCGGGAACCAGCGCAGGCGTGCACCTTGAGAACCGGATACTGCGAGGATGGACACTTCAAGTGTCGCATCC
>CABUJN010000034.1:0-20964 GCA_902491935.1 uncultured Collinsella sp. | reverse complement strand
GGGGGCCGCCGTCGGATTCGGACCGTCGACACCCGCGTCACCAATTTCCCCGCGGGGGGAGTTTTCGAATCCGCCCGGGGGCACCAGGGAATATGACGGCGTCGCGAGAGCGGCGCCGTTTCTGGTTTGTGGGGGCCGCCAGCGGATTCGGGCCGTCGGCGCCCGCGTCACCAAAGGTTCGATTGCGATATGAAATAAGAACCCGAGCCCGACGTTCGGTCTTGGAAACCGATGGAAGCAACCATCATGCTTGTCATCGTCGTAACATCTGCGCTATTGCCGAGCAGAACAACATGGCTATCGCGGCGTTTAACACGTCGAGCCTTGAAGCCGTTCGCGCTGCGATTGATGCTGCCGAAGCCACGGGCGATCCCGTCCCCCCCCGAGTCCATGGTCGAGACCATGGTGAAGTTCTGCGGCCAATCAATCCATGAGATGAGGTTTTGACTTGTTGGGAGGCTCGCTTTGGCGAGCCTCTTTGCGTTTACGTACGGGAGAGCCGACGATGGACAAGACACTAATATATAGGCATCGATGTTCGACAAAAGTTTAAGCGTCACAAAGAGCTCAATTGCATATTATTCTAAAGGTATGCTTAATTAAGTACCTTTAATTGCAGGTATAACCGTTCATCGATTTGTTGCCCAAATTATTAAATGCATATTCTCATTAAATAGAAATAGTTTTATGAATATCAGTAGAATGTATGCATATCGGTATGCTGCCCAGCTGCTCCGAATTGGGCATCTGAGCTTACGGTTTATGCTGTCGCCTCAAAAGATGTTTGCGTTAACACCTCGCTGACCATGGATAACGGCGCTCAGATCCCCAAAACCGTTCGCCGCTCACCGCTCGAGAAGCGGATTGTTTTTAAGTTACAAGTAAAGCGTATTTTTAGTATCAGTCCACTCTGTGTCGAGGCTGCGCAGGGTGCGCTTACGCAACGCGTGGACGAGCAAGCCGCAATAGACAACGGTCCTCTTTGCGGAGCTTTAGAAAGGGGCGCTGCTGCCATGGTAAGTAACGGTCGTGTAGTTAGGTGGGCACGGGGGGCGGTGTGCGCGGCGGCATTTGCTGCGGCTGCGTTCACCCTTCCCGTGGCCCAGGCGTGGGCAGCGGGCGATGTTTCGCCCGAGTTGCGCTCGCAGACGCAGACTCAGATGAGTTCTGCGCCCGAGATCGCTTATGTGAGCAACGTGAGCGATCCGTCTCAACGTACGGTTTCGTTTAACGACAACTGGAAATTCAACCTGGGCGACGCCAGCGGCGCTCAGGCCGGCTCTTTCGATGACTCGTCGTGGCAGTACGTCACGCTTCCGCATGACTACAGCATCGATCAGGACTATGCGTCCAACCTCGAGGCCGAGAGCGCCTATAAGCCGGGCGGTATCGGCTGGTATCGCAAGAGCTTCTTTCTCGATAGCACTCTTGCGGGCAAGCAGATTCGCATCGATTTCGATGGTGTCTACATGGATGCCACCGTTTGGGTCAACGGTACCGAGCTGGGCAACCATCCGTATGGCTACACGCCCTTCTCGTTCGACCTCACCCCGTACCTCAAGACGGGCGAGGAGAATACCATCGCCGTCAAGGTCAACCATCAGGTTCCTTCCAGCCGTTGGTATTCTGGCTCGGGCATCGGTCGCAATGTCGACCTCGTGGTGACCGACAAGGTTTCTGTGACCAGAGACGGCGTCCACGTGAGCGCTCCTCAGCTCCAGAGCGAGAACGGTGGCAACGTGACCACCAAGCTCTCGTCCACCATTGTTAATAATGGTGACAAGGACGCTAACGTGACGCTCGTGCAGACCATCTTCCCTAAGGGTGGCAAGGTCGAGCAGGCCATCGGCACTGTGACTACCGACGCTCAGGCTGTTGCCGCAGGCGAGTCCAAGACTATCGAGTCTCAGATCAGTGCTGCCAACCCGAGCCTTTGGTCCACCGAGTCCCCCAACCTCTACACGGTTCGCACCGATGTCAAGGTTGATGACAAGGTCGTCGACACGTATGACACGGTGTTCGGTTACCGCTGGTTTAACTACGATGTCACCAACGGCTTCTCCCTTAACGGCAAGAATGTCAAGCTCAAGGGCGTCTGCATGCACCACGATCAGGGCGCCCTGGGTTCCGTCGATAGCCGTGCGGCTGTCGAGCGCCAGGTGCGTATCCTGAAGGAGATGGGCTGCAACTCCATCCGCACGTCTCACAACACGCCGTCTCGCGTGCTCGTTGAGGTGTGCGAGGAGCAGGGTATCCTGCTCGACGAGGAGATCTTCGACGGCTGGACCGATGCGAAGAACGGCAACAGCTTCGACTACGCTCGTTTCTTCAATAAGAAGGTCGGCGACTCCAAGATCATCGGTGCCAAGTCCGATCAGGTCTGGGCCGAGTTCGATCTTAAGGCGACCATCGCCCGTGACTTTAACTCTCCCTCGGTCATCATGTGGTCCGTGGGTAACGAGATGATCACCGGCGGCACCAAGCCGTTTGACGAGACTGCTCAGCTCAACCTTATCAAGTGGACCAAAGAGGCCGACACCTCTCGTCCCGTGACGCTTGGCGACAACCAGCTCAAGGGTGGCTCGTGGAATTATCATCCCGACAACCTCGCCAACGCTGGTGGTCTGATCGGTATCAATTACGCCGACGGCAGCAGGTACGATCAGCTGCACGCCAACAACCCGTCTTGGAAGTTCTACGGTTCTGAGACCGTCTCGTCCGTTAACAGTCGTGGCGTTTATAACACGCTCGGCAGCATGGCCGATGCAGGCGGACACCAGCTTACTTCTTATGACACGTCTTACGTGAGCTGGGGCCACACGGCCTCCCAGGCATGGTATGACACCATCACTCGCGACTTTGTTGCCGGTGAGTATGTCTGGACTGGCTTCGACTACCTGGGCGAGCCCACTCCGTGGAACGGCGTTACTGCCGGTGTCCAGGGTGGCGACTGGAGCATCGCGCCGAAGAACTCCTACTTCGGCATCATCGATACTGCCGGCCTGCCCAAGGATACGTACTATCTGTATCAGAGCCAGTGGAACGACAACCTGCACACACTGCATATCCTTCCTGCATGGAAAAACGATATGGTCAAGAAGGATGGCAGCGGCAAGGTCAAGGTCGTTGTCTACACCGACGCCGCCGGCGTTGAGCTCTTCTTTACGCCTAAGGGTTCCACGACTCCGCAGTCGCTGGGCAAGAAGACGTTTACCAAGAAGACCACCGCTGCTGGCTACACCTATCAGATTTATGAGGGTGAGGGCAAGAGCGGTAAGACGGCCGAGAACCTCTGGCTCAGCTGGAACGTTCCGTATGCCGATGGCACCATTACCGCCAAGGCCTATGACGAGAACGGCAACGTTGTCTCGACCGAGAACTGGGATGGCCGTCAGAGCGTGACGACCACCGGTGCTGCCGCCAAGCTCGACGCTTCGGTCGATCGTGCCGATCTTTCTGGCAAGGGCGACCTGGCTTATGTCACCGTGAGCGTCAAGGACCAGAACGGCAACATCGTTCCCGACGCCAAGAACAACGTGAAGTTTAAGGTGAGCGGCGCAGGCGAGCTCGCCGGTATCGACAACGGTAGTTCCCCCGACCATCAGTCCTACCGCGACAACAACCGCAACGCCTGGGCCGGTCAGCTGGTGGGCATTGTGCGCTCCAACGGCAAGGGCGGCGACATCACCGTTACCGTGACCGCCGACGGTCTCGATTCCAAGACGGTGACGATCTCCTCTACGGGTTCCAGCGATCCTGCTGCTCCCAAGTCGATTTCGAGCCTGCTCTACTCCCGTTTCTACTATGTGAAGACGGGCAGTGAGCTTTCCCTGCCCAAGCAGGTTGACGTCAACTACTCTGACGGCACGTCCGAGAAGAAGGATGTTGCATGGGACAACATCAACAAGGACGCTCTCTCCAAGCCTGGCACCTTCCAGGTTTCCGGCGAGGTCGAGGGTGCCAAGGTCTCTTGCACCGTAACCGTGCTTGATGAGGTCGCGGCGCTTCTGAACTATTCGGCCACCACCCCGGTTGGTACCGCCGCATCGCTTCCCGATGCGCGTCCTGCCGCTATGGCCGACGGCACCGTCCTTAACGCGAGCTTCCCCGTTACGTGGGAGACCCCAGCCGAGGATGCTTACAACAAGGCCGGCACTGTGACCGTCAAGGGCACCGCCAATGTCTTTGGTAAGGATCTGGCTGTTACCGCTACGATTCGCGTTCAGAACGAGAAGGTCACCATCGGTGACAACGTCGCTAACTGCGGCGCACTTATGAGCGTTACGCAGGACGTTCCCGAGAACAAGCAGTCCGACTCCTTGAATGCAATCAACGACGGTGTTACCGCCTTCACCCCTGGTGCAGGCGATGGCAGCGCAAATACCACGTGCTGGTCCAACTATGCTTATGCACAGGAGGGCAACACCAAGTCGAGCGTGACCTTCAACTACAACACCCAGCAGCGCCTGGGCCGCGCCGTGGTGTACTTCGTTGAGGATTCTTGGTCTGCGAGCTATCCCGATGCCGGCACCACCAAGGTCGAGGTTTCCGAGGACGGCAACACTTGGCGCGAGGTCACTACGACCGAGACCATCGGCTCGGCCAGCAATCGCGTTAAGCCCTACACGTATGAATTCGAGCCCACGCTTGCTACGTTTGTGAAGTTCACCTTCACCAACAAGAACGTGACGCTCCCCAACGCCAAGCCCTGCACCTGCATCACCGAGATTCAGCTGTTTGAGGCCAAGGGCAGCTTCGACACCAATACCGAGGCTACGCTCGATAGCCTGACGGTCAATGGCAAGAAGCTCAGCGCCAGCAACCTCGAGAAGGGTAGCTACTCCACTGCCGCCCTCTTTGCGACGGTTGATGCCGTCCCGGCCAAGAACACCGCCGTTACCGTGCTGCCGGCTCACGACAACAAGATCAACATCATCCTTGAGTCCGAAGACCACGCCACGCGCAAGACCTTCGTCATTAACCTGGCGACGGACAGCAGCTCGAGTGTTTTGCCCGACGACAACGACGAGCGCGACGTTCCCAACGATGACGTTAAGAACACGGCTGCCGGCAGCGAACTGAACCCCGCTTCTGGCAACGAGGGTCCTGTTTCGTTTGCGTACGACAAGAACAACGCCACGTACTTCCATACCAACTGGAGGAACGGCTTTAAGCCCAGGGCCGAAGATCTGTGGGTCTCCATGGAGCTCAAGGAGGCCACGAGCGTCGAGGCGCTGCGCTACCTGCCGCGTAACTCCGGTGGCGACGGCGGCTACAACGGCATCGTTACCGATTACGAGATTCAGTATCGCGAGAACGAGTCTGACGAGTGGAAGCCCATCTCCGCTGGTCGCTGGAAGGGCTACAAGGACGAGGGCTTTGAGATGGGCTGGCGTGTTGCTCAGTTCGATCACCCCGTTACGGCTAAGTACTTCCGCTTTAAGGCCAACGGCACCCAGGCTGCCAGCGGCGACAATGAGCACATGAGTGCCGCCGAGATCCGCCTGCGCAAGACGAGCCCGGCTGTCGAGATCAAGACCGAGCAGGTTGCTGCTACCGATGCTCTTGAGGTCGCGAACATCAACGACGAAGAGGACATTAAGGCTCAAATCGCCAAGACGGTCGAGGTTACGGTCGACGGCGAGAAGCTCACCTATGGCCTGGACTACAAGCTTGGCTTTGAGATGGGCGACGTGAGCGAGAACGGCCGTCAGGTCACCGTTACCGTGACCGGCATCGAGGACTACACGGGTTCTGTCGATAAGGTCGTAAACGTTACCGAGACCAAGCCGACGCTCGAGGGCATTGCGGTGAACGCCGATGCCGCCAAGCGCGCATACGCCGAGGGCGACAAGCTCGACCCGACCGGCCTGGTTCTGACGCTGTCCTACAGCAATGGCACCACGGACCAGGTTGAGTACAGCGAGTCGACCAAGAACGACTTTACATTCAATCCGAGTCTGGACACGGAGCTGACGGAGAATGGCAACCTTGAGGTGACCGTTACCTATGGTGGCAAGTCCAACAGCTACGTCGTTACCGTAAGCAAGAAGGCTCCGACCGATCCGGACAAGCCCAAGCCGGAGCAGCCCAACCCCGATCAGCCTAAGCCGGAGCAGCCCGGTGGCGGTAACCTGGGTGGCAACGGCAACCAGGGCAACACCGGTAATACCGGAAACAAGCCCGATGCATCTACCAAGCCCGGCGCCTCTGGCAAGCCTGGCAAGGGCAATGGAGTCATGCCCGGCACGGGCGACTCCACGCTGATCGCAGTTGCGATGGCTGGCTTTGCTGGCGTGGCGGCTATCGCTTGGGGCATCGTTGCCCGCAAGCGCCGTCAGAACTAGCGCGCCCTGATAGACGCGCCCCTTATAAGGAGGGGCGCGTCATCGTGCGTCAGGGCACTTCATCTATTGTGTAAGACATAAAGACAGGAAGGGAACGTGAGTATGACGATACATAAGACCAAACTGCTTTGGCGTGTAACCGCCACGATTGCCTGCGTGTTTGCAATCGTGTTTGCGTCTTCGCTGCTCTATGCTCGCCCTGCTGTGGCGGCTGAGGCAAATCTCGCCCTCAATAAAACCGCCATAGCGGATAGCGAGGAGGCGGATTCGGTTCGTGCGGCCCTGGCCGTCGACGGCAGCGACTCCACGCGTTGGGGCAGTGCCAAGGATAACGCCGGTGGCGCCCATTGGATTTATGTCGACCTCGGGTCTTCTAAGACTGTAAAGAGGGCGACAATCAAGTGGGAGTCCTACAAGGCAACTGGCTACAAGCTACAGTGTGCGACGGGCAATACTGCCCCCGCCGCCAATAGCGCCGACTGGAAAGACGTCCACACGTCTACCAATCGCCCGGCATCGCTTACCGACGCCATTACGTTTAACGCCCCCGTGACGGGACGCTTCTTCCGCCTGTACGTTACGGGCTTTACGAGCGTTGATCCCAACGGTGCTGTTCCCGAGTGGCCCACCATCGCGGTTAACGAGTTCGAGCTCTACGGCGATGAGACCGCTGCTCCCTCTACCCAGGATCCGCAGCAGAATGTTGCTCGCGGCAAGAACGCTGTTGCCGATAGCCAAGAGGCAGGCACCCTCAACGCCGTCAAGGCCGTTGATGGCGATACGTCTTCTTCGAGCTCCCGCTGGGCGAGTGCGGTTGACGCTACTGCCTCCCAGGACGGCGGTCCTCACTGGATTTATGTCGATCTGGGCCAGCAGCGCGACGTTAAGTGCGTCCGTGTATTCTGGGAGCTGCGCAAGGCCAAGGGCTACAAGATTCAGATTGCCAATGGCGCGACCGCTCCGGCTGCCGATAGCTCTGACTGGCAGACCGTTTACACCAACGACGGTCATCCTGCAAGCAAGACCGACCTGATTACCCTTGACCAGGTGCATCAGGCCCGCTTTGTCCGTCTGTATATCGATCACAACACCTATGACGACCCCGATGGCGGTGTCGCATGGGGCAACGTTTCCATCTTTGAGCTCGAGGTCTATGGCGGCACGCCCAAGATGGACATGAACGGCCTGGCCGATGCCATCAAGATCGAGGCTCCCAAGCAGGGCGATACGCAGCTCAAGGTCACCCTGCCGACCTCCGACGAGTACGACGTCACCTATAACGGTACCGACTATGAGCAGGTCATTGGCGCTCAGGCCGAGGATGGAACCATCCCCATCTATCAACCGATCGTCGATACGCAGGTCAAGGCCTCTTTTAAGGTGACCAAGAAGAGCGACAAGAACACCTATGCGTTCAAGGAGATTCCCGTTACCGTTCCTGGTAAGTTCCAGGTCGAGGCGGGCGACAACGTCGCTCCCGAGGTTCTGCCGCAGCTTCGTGAGTGGAAGGGCCGCTCCGGTTCCTTTGCTCCTACTGCGCAGACGCGCGTTGTTTACGACAACGATGAGTTCAAGACGGCTGCCGACGAACTGGCCGCCGATTACAAGGACCTGTTTGGCTCCGAGCTTGCCGTCGTAAAGGGCGGCGCCGCCAACGCAGGCGATATCTTCCTGTCCAAGACCACTGACAAGTCTCTTGGTCTTCAGGACGAGGGCTATCTCATGGAGATTGGTGACTCCGTGAGCGTTAAGGCCGAGACCAAGACCGGTGCCTACTGGTCTACCCGTACAATCCTGCAGGCCCTTAAGACCGGTAATGGTTCTATCCCGCAGGGCACCACCCGCGATTATCCGCTGTATAAGGTGCGTGGCCTGATCCTCGATGTGGGTCGTAAGACCTTCTCGCTCGACTGGCTCAAGCAGATGAGCAAGCAGCTCTCCTGGTTCAAGCTTAACGACTTCCAGGTCCACCTTTCCGACAACTACATTTGGGTCGAGGAGTATTCTGACGACACCGTTAACACTGCTTACAACGGATTCCGTCTGGAGTCCGACATCAAGAAGGGCGGCAACAACGGTAAGAACAAGGCCGATCTGACGAGCACCGACGTGTGGTACTCCAAGGACGATTTCCGCGAGTTCATCAAACACTCGCGTGATCTCGGTGTCAACATCGTCCCCGAGTTCGACATGCCGGCACATTCCCTGGCACTCACCAACGTGCGTCCCGACCTGCGTACGCCTAAGTCCATGACGCATCGCGGCAACGACCACCTTAATCTGGCCGGAAAGTACGATGAGTCCCTGGCCTTTGCGCTTTCCATCTGGGATGAGTACCTTACCGGTTCCAATCCCGTCTTCGACAACCAGACCATGGTTGATATTGGTGCTGACGAGTACGAGGCCGACGGCAACGCGTATCGCAACTTCGTCAACGACCTCTTTAAGCACATGGAGGATTCGGGCCGCACCGCTCGCGTGTGGGGCAGCCTCAGCTGGATCAAGGGTTCCGTTGACGTTCAGGGTAAGGGTGCTGCCGGTCAGCACCGCCAGATGAACCTCTGGAGCAAGGACTGGGCCAAGATGGACGAGATGTACAAGCTCGGCTTTGACCTGATCAACTGCATCGACAGCAGGTACTACATCGTTCCCAACGCCGGTTATTACTTCGATTACCTCAACGACAACACCATCTATAACTCTGCGATCAATAACTACAACAACGTTACGATTCCTGCTGGCGACGAGCAGATGATCGGTGGTGCCTTTGCCGTCTGGAACGACATGTGCGGCAAGAAGGAAAATGGCATCTCCGAGTACGATGTCTACGATCGCATCACCAACTCCGCGGGTCTGTACGCCGCTGCTACCTGGGGCAAGGGCTCCGCCGACGTTTCCGGCGCCAAGGCTACGGCCAAGAAGCTCGGCGATTCCCCCAACACCAACTTTGGTTACAAGACCACGGCCAACGCCGAGGGTACCGTCATGCAGCTTGGCATGGACGATGCCAAGGACGCTTCGGGCAACGGCAACAATCTCAACCTGAAGTCTGCCAAGAACGCCGAGGTCGTCGACGTCGACTTTAAGAAGGCGCTCGAGCTCAAGGGCGGCAAGAGCTATGTCGCGCTGGATTCCGATCTTGAGACCGCTGGCCTTGGTAACGATCTGCGCGTGAAGGTCAAGCGTACCGACGCCACGAGCGACAAGGATCAGATCCTGTTCGAGAGCCCCTATGGCTCCATCAAGGCCGTTCAGGCAAAGACCGGCAAGGTCGGTATTACCCGTGAAAACCGTGACTACTCGTTTAACTACACGCTGCCCGTGAACGAGTGGGTCGAGCTTGAGTTTAAGAACGAGGGCATGGGCAAGGTTTCGCTCTATGTGAATGGCGAGCTCAAGGAGACCATCGGTCAGGACGGCGGCACCAAGCTCAAGGCTACGTGCATGCTTCCTGTCCAGCGTATCGGTAGCGAGACTGCTGCCTTTACGGGCTACGTCGACGACGTTCGCTTGACGCGCAGCACTACGTTTGCGACCACCATGGCGCTCGACAACGCCGAGCTCAAGGCACGCTCCGTGCTGGCTGCCGGCGCCGACGATGCCGAGCTCGAGACGCTCGTCGAGCAGGCTCGCGACCTTATCAACCAGGTCAACCCCGATGCCGCCGAGATCGCCAATCTCGCGCAGCAGATCAACGACCGCGTTGCCAACGTCAAGTACAAGTCTGCCGATTACAGCAAGCTCGACGCTTTGCTCGCCGCAATTCCTTCCGATCTGTCTGTCTATACCGACGAGTCCGTTGCGGCACTCACGTCTGCGCGCGATAGCATCCAGCGCGATCTGCCGGTGAGCATGCAGGATACGGTTGATGCCTACACGAAGACGCTCACCGAGGCAATTGAGGGCCTCGAGCTTAAGTCTGCAGACAACAACTTCGCTCAGAGCGTGACCGCTACAGCCTGCTCCGAGGAGAAGACCGGCGAGACCGCTCCCAACGGTCCTGCTGCGGCTGCCGTCGACGGCGACGAGTCCAGCTTCTGGCACAGCCAATGGAGCGCTCCCGCCGACAATGACATGCCTCACTGGTTCAACGTTAAGCTTGCTGCTCCCGCCAAGGTGAGCGGTATGGTGTACGTGCCGCGTACCGGTAGCTCCAATGGTCGTTTGACCAAGTACCATGTCGAGGTTAGCACCGACGGTGGTAGCACCTATACGAAGGTTGCCGAGGGTACGCTCGAGTCCAGTGTGGGCGCCAAGAACATTACCTTCGACGAGCCTGTTGCCGGTGCAACCGACGTCAAGCTCTACTTTGACGAGACCGATGGCGATAGCGCCGCAAATAGGAACAAGTTTGCAACCGCTGGCGAAATCCGCGTTCGCGTCATCGACGAGACGGTTGACCTCGATGGTCTTGCCGCTCTGATCGAGCAGGCCGAGGGCCTCGACAAGGATTCGTACACTACGGAGACTTGGAAGAAGCTCCAGGTCGCCCTTAAGGATGCCAAGGATGTTGCCGCAGACGAGAACCCCTCGTTTGAGGCTGTGAACGGAGCCAAGGGCAAACTCCGTTCCGCGATGCTGGGCCTGCGCCCTGGCACCCCGGATCCCGTTACTCCCGACCCCGACAAGCCGAATCCGGATAAGCCCAATCCGGATAAGCCGAATCCCGACAAGCCGGGCACCTCTGATGGCGGCAATGGCGGCTCCGGTACCGCTGGGTCTAACAAGGGCGATTCGACTACGGGTAACAAGGGCGATAAGAAGCCTGGCACCCTGGTTAAGACCGGTGATGATCAGGCAATGTACATCGCGGTCGCGGGTGTCGTGGGTCTGCTTGTTGTCGGTGCCGGTGTCGTGCTGTATGTCAAGAACCGTCGTCAATAGCACGAAGTCGGATGAAGACCTGCCTCAAGAAAGGGTTTAAGAGATGAAGAAACGGATGATAGCCAAGCTGCTCGCTGTCATAGCGGTTATGCTTGCCTGCTTGGGCGGCCTGGCTCCGTTTTCGGCCTATGCCGATGATACGGCGGCCGAATATAAGCTGTACCCCACGCCGCACAGCATGGTGTACGGCAACGGTGCGCAGACGCTGCGCAACAAGGCAAGCGTGCTTACAGAGTCCGGCATCGATGCCGATACCATCAGCCGCCTTGATGAAGCTTTGGCGCTGAAGGGCATCAAAGCAAAGAGCGTTGACGCCATTCCTTCCAAGAGCACCGTGACGACGGTTCTTGTGGGCGTCAAGGGCTCCGGCGGCGCGGTTGACACCTATGTTGACCAGCTGGTGCAAGATGGCAAGCTGTCCTATACGGACGGCCTGTTCGACCACAACGATTCCTATGTCTTGGCTTCGCTTCCGTCTGACGGCAACGAGCCCGACCGCGTTATCGTTTTGGGCAAGACCACCGATGCCGCCTACTATGGACTGACCACGCTTTATCAGATTCTGCAGCAGACTTCCGATGCCAAGCTGCGCACCTTTACCATGTCCGACTATGCGGACGTGGTGACGCGCGGCTTTATCGAGGGCTACTATGGTAATCCTTGGAGCACCGAGGATCGCGTGAACCTGATGCAGTGGGGTGGCTACTACAAGCTCAACGCATATGTCTACGCCCCCAAGGATGACCCCAAGCACAATGCCAAGTGGCGTGAGCTCTACACCGAGGAAGAGCTGACCGAGAAGATCGAACCGCTTGCAGAGGCCGGCAACACCTCCAAGTGCCGCTTTGTGTTCGCGCTTCATCCGTTTATGCACAACCCCATTACGAACTCTAACTACGACGAGTCCGTGGCTGTTCTCAAGGAAAAATTCACCCAGGTCATGGACCATGGCGTTAGGCAGATTTCCATCCTGGCAGATGACGCCGGCAACCAGGGCAGCGCTCTGTACACCAGGCTTTGCAATGACATGACCGATTGGCTGCACGAGAAGCAGACCGAGAAGAACGCCGACGGATCGCTTAAGTACCCTGGCCTCAAAGACACGCTTATCTTCTGCCCTGTGAACTATATGGGCTGGGGCGAGTCTTGGTATGCCAACCTCCCCAAGAGCGTCCAGGTCATCAACACCGGTGGCCGCGTGTGGGGCAAGGTCGACAATAACTTCACGTCGTCCTTCACCAACAATTCTGGCGTTGCTCCCTTTATGTGGATCAACTGGCCGTGCACCGACAACAGCAAGGACACCCTGTCCATGGGCGGCTATGAGAACGCCCTGGGCACCGATGTCCAGCCCGGCAAGGTTCAGGGCGTCGTGCTCAACCCCATGCAGCAGTCCGAGCCTTCCAAGGCCGCTATCTTCATGAACGCCGATTTCTCTTGGAATCTGTGGAAGAGCCAGGAGCACGCCGATCAGGCTTGGGAAGATTCGTTCTCCTACGTCGACCACAATTCTCCCATCGCCACGAAGGGCTCCAACGCGCTGCGCGAGCTAAGCCGCCACATGAAGCGCTATACCGGTGGTGGCGTGGTCTTCGAGAGCCGTGAGTCCGCCAATATCAAGACCGAGCTCCAGGCTTTCCAGAGCAAGGTTACCTCTGGTATCGCAACCGCCGAGGATTGCGACCAGATGATTGAGCTTTTCCGTGGTCTGCAGAAGTCCTCCAAGACCTATCGTTCCAATGCCGGCAACAAGGCCATGCTCGACCAGATCGTGTATTGGATCGATGCTTGGGATGACGTGACGCGTGCCGCCATTGCCGAGCTTCAGGCACTCAAGGCTGACCTCTCGGGCGACAGCTCTCAGATGCTTTCTAAGTATTCCGAGGGTTCCGAGGCGCTCGCTGCCTCTCACAAGCACGGCTTCCACTATGTGGACCATACCGAGTATGCATCGGTGGGCAAGGCCTACATCATGCCGATGCTTAATGCCCTCAACAACTACCTGGGTCAGCGCGCTACGCTTGCTGCCGACCCCAATGCCGATACCACGCAGTTTGTGACCAGCCGTACCGACACTCCCGAGGGCAAGGTCGAGAACGTCTTTGACGGTAAAGCCAACACGGGCGTTATCTACAAGACCCCCAACAAGCTCACGGCGGGTACGTACTTTGGCATGATCAAGAACAAGCCGTTCGATCTGACCAACGTGACCTTTATCCAGGGCAATGGCGCTGACTATATGCAGCATGCCAAGCTCCAGACCTATGATGGCAAGAACTGGAATGACGTTGAGGGGCAGGGCGATCTGACTGGCACGACCGTCACCGTTACCGGCCTGGACGTCAAGGGCGTCTATGGTGTTCGCCTCATCGCCACGCAGGATAACAGCCGCGATGCTTGGCCGACCATCTACGAGATCCAGGTCAACAAAGAAGAGCAGACTCCCGAGGGTCAGCCCGTCGCAGGCGCGGTGACCATCGATGGCCAGGTTTTGGCCGCACAGTCGCTCTCCAACATCAACGACGGCAACGTCTCGACCTATGCGCACCTGCAGTACAAGAAGGCTAATGCCGGCGACCCCGAGTACGATATCCGCGATACCACGCAGCCTAACGCCACGGTGACCCTTACGTTTACCAAGACCTCCGAGGTCGATACGTTCACCTTCGTGCAAGCGGCACGCAACGGCAACGAGCCCACTTCTGGTGATGGTATCAACGCCGGCGTGCTCGAGTACCAAAACGAGGCGGGCACGTGGATCAAGGCCGGCGATATCGACGGCACGGCCACCCAGACCATCACACTGCCCAGCGCCGTCAAGGCCAAGGCAATCCGCGTCAAGAACACCGCTGCCACCAAGTCTTGGTGGAAGGTCTTTGAGCTTTCCGCCACCAAGGGTGCTTCCACCGAGCCCGAGCCGACCGCTACGGTTACGAGCACGGGCTTGGATGTGTACCAGTCCTACGCGCTTTCCCGTGTTGTCGACGGTGACGAGGGCTCGTATGCTTGGGTCAAGCACAACTCCGGCGGCGGCAACATCAAGAGCGGCGATACCATCACCGTCACCTACTCCGCTCCCAAGACCGTGGGTCACGTGCGCTATGTCCAGGGTAACGACAACCTTTCTGCCGGTGCGCTCGAGTACACCGTCGATGGTGCCAACTGGGTCCCGTGCGGCGATATAACGTCGAGCCGTGAGCAAGAGTTTGATTTCGAGAACGTGCAGATTCGCGGCATTCGCGTGCGTGCGACTGAGGACACCGCCAAGTGGTGGCAGGTCTACGAGATCGCTACCTCTAAGGGCAAGGAAGCCAGCACGGGCACCATCCGCTCCGATATCTCTGGCGTGAGCCTCAAGGCCACGGGCGAGGATGGTAACGTCAGGCTCTCCGATGGCACCGTTTCTTTTGGTTCCAATAACTATCTGGCAGTTGATCTGGGCGCCGTGCGCAACGACGTCACCATCAACACCGACGGCATGACCCTTCCCGAGGGCGCCAAGGTCGTGTACTCGCAGAACGCTCTCGAGTGGATCGACTATGCCAGTGCCAAGAAGCCTGTCCAGGCCCGTTTTGTGGGCGTCAAGGCATCCGCTGCCTGCGATGTGGCGTTTGCCAATTTCTCCGCGAGCTACAAGACGGTCAAGGCTCCCTCTTATGTAAAGGGCGACCTGGGCAACTTTGACGCTTCGAAGATCTTCGACGGCGACCTTTCCAGCACCTTCAAGAACACTCAGGGTGCCACCGAGGGCAACACAATCGTGTTCGACCTGGGCCAGGAGCGCACGATCAATTCTGTTGCCTACTACGTCCCCGAGATCACCTACGATTTCATCCGCAAGGGTGTTATCGAGGTCGCCGACAGCCCGGATGCTGCTGATGATCAGTGGACCGAGGTTCTCAAGATCAACAGCGATGCCGCTACAATCGAGAATACGTTTAACAGCGATACCGCTAAGAACGCAGCTTGGCTCACGCACGACACCAAGAATCCGGGCAACATGTGTACGGCCAACCCCAAGACCGATGTCACCGCTACCAACGAGAACGATCCCAACGGTACCGAGAAGCTCAATGTGACCGGTCGCTACATGCGCATTCGCTTTACCGCGACCTACACACAGCGCTGGATCGAGATCGGTGAGATCCGTATCAACGGCGGCGAGTATGTAAGCACCTATGGCGATGCCGACTTCGATTCCTCGAGCACCGAGGTCGAGGGCAAGACGCCGGCTAACCTTGCCGATGGCGATACCAAGACCGCCTGGCGTCCGCAGGACAACAACGGCACCCTGGTGTATCACGTCTCCGAGCCCATTGCCGAGGGTGGCAAGGTGTTCTCGGGCGTGCGCGTCGTCTCTGCCGGTACGCCCTCCAACGCAAAGGTGACTGCTACGGTTTATACCGATGCCGCCTATAGCAAGACGGAGGACATCGACCTGGGCACGTTGAGCCAGCCCGTAAGCGAGTTCTGCTTTGGCACGCTCACCCGCGCTGCCGGTTCGACCTTCTCTGCCGTTAAGGACATCAAGGTCACGTGGGACGGCACGGCCCCCGAGATCGCCGAGTTCTTCCTGATCGACGATGCCAACCCCGCCGATACCACGGCGCTGCAGACTGCTGTCGATGAACTTGACGGTAAGGACGTGAGCGGTTGGACCAAGTCGACCGCCGACGCCTTCAACAAGGCTCTCGCCACCGCAAAGGAGACGCTCGCCAACACCAAGGCTACGCAGACGACGGTCGATTCCGTGACCGCCGCTCTGAGGTCTGCCAACGCCGCCGGCGTCGAGAAGTATACAGGCGAGGCTCTTCCCGAGAAGATTTCTAACGACGATGGCCAGTACACCGTTGCGAGCTACCAGGCATATACAGATGCCTATGTCGAGGCTGAGCAGGCGTTCGCCAACCCCGATGAGCTTGCTAAGTCCGAGGGCGAGGCTTTGCTTGCCGCGCTCAAGGCAAAGAAGGACGCGCTGGTCTTTGACCAGAGCGCTCAGCAGCGTGCCGAGGTCGCTCTTGCCGACGCCAAGCTGGTGTACGGCGAGGCCGACGCCGCCGCAGACAAGTACACGACCGATAGCGCTGCCGCCTATCGCGATGCCATGAGCGCGCTTGAGGGCCTGATCGCCGATGCCAAGGCGACCCCGAAGCAGCTCAAGGCAGCACAGGCTGCGCTCGAGGACGCCGAGGGCAAGCTGGTCGATGCCAGCGAGCTTATCGCCGCCCGTGCCGAGTTTAAGAAGACCAACGGCAAGCTGTATACCGATGAGTCTTATAACGCCTACAAGGCGGCTTTCGACGACTCCGCCGCTGCCCTTAAGAACGGTACTGCCGAGCAGGTTGCTGCTGCGGCCGCGAAGCTCAACGACGCCAAGACCGGTCTTGCCCTGCGTGAGGCCGTCGATCTGAACAAGGTCATCGCCGAGGCCGAGAAGCTCGACAAGGCCGACTACACCGAGGCAAGCTGGGCGCCGTTTGCTGCCGCCATCGACGCTGCCAAGGCTCCGCACGATTCCGCCAACGACGCTGATCTGGCCCAGGCAATCAACGATGCCAAGGCCGCTCTGGTCAACGTCAAGGCGCTCAAGGCCGATATCGCTTCTGCCAAGAACGCTCGTGCCGAGGACTACACCGATGATTCGATGGCTCAGCTCAACGCTGCTGTCGCCGATGCCGAGGAAGTTCTCAAGAACGGTTCCGTCGACGATGTTGCCGCCGCGCGCGCCAAGATCGCCGATGCTCTGAAGGCGCTGGTCAACGTGAGCGCCCTTAAGGACGCTATCGTCAAGGCCGAAAACATGGATACCTCCAACGGCACCGATGAGCAGAAGGCCCAGCTTGCCGATGCCATCGCCGCCGCTAAGGGGCTGCTTGAGCGCGGCTCTGCCGATGAGGTCTCCGCCGCACTCGAGTCTTTGAATGTCGCAATGGCCAACTTTGGCGGCTCGGGCACCGATAAGCCCGGGCAGCCCGAGAAGCCCGGTACGACTGGTGGCAGCCAGCAGGGTGGTTCCGACCACAACAAGAAGCCTGGTAAGCCTTCGAAGGGTTCGGGCCTGCCGGGTACTGGTGATGCATCGATTCTTGCAGCCGCACTTGCCGGTGGCTCCGGTGTCACCGCACTGGCGGCGGCCCGTGTGATCGACCGCAAACGTCGTCGCTAACGGCTCGCATCATACCGAGCAAAAAGGCGTCTCTCCGGGGTGAACTGCCTCCCATTTCTTGGACACGAGAAATGGGAGGCTTTTTATGTGTGTCGACTTGAGAGTGAAACACGACATCGAGGCTAGGAAGGCGGCGATCGGGCTCTTCGAGCGAGGGCACGGCTCCGAGTCGGCGGCGAAGACGCTGTCGGTCCCTCGCAACACCGTGAGACAATGGCTCTATATATACCGGTCGTTCGGAAGCGAGGTGCTGCTATCCATGGACGGCAAGCAGGTCGGGTACACATACGAGCAGAAGGTCGCCGCCGCCTCGGCCGTGGTCGACGGCGGCATGAGCGGGCGGGACGCCATGGAGGCGTTCGGGGTTATGTCCCTGGCGCCGCTCAAGCTGGGGAGCCTGCTGGAATGCGCCGGCCTGGCCCGGTCCAGCTACTACTACGCCCTCGCGCACTGGCCGGGCCGACGCGCCCGGAGCTGCGGGGCGCGGTGGCGGAGATCTTCTTGCGCACGGCCAACGGGTGCGGCCACCGCCAGGTCGCCATGTGCCCGCGCGCCGAGCTGGGCGCGCGCATAGCCGACAAGACCGTGTTCAAGATGATGCGTGAGACGGGGGTCCGCTGCGGCATCCGCCGCGAGACCGACTACCATAGGTACAACTCGTACAGGGGCGTCGTGGGCGAGACGTTCGAGAACGTCATCGGGCGCGACTTCGCCGCCGACGGGCCGTGGCAGAAGATGGGCGCCGACGTTACCGAGTTCAAGCAGCCCTGGGGCAAGGCCTACTTCGCGCCGGTGTACGACTTCGGCAGCAAGGAGATAGCCGCGTGGTCGACGTCGACCAGCCCGGGCATGGCGCAGTAGGCCGAGCTACTCGACCGGCTGCTGGCGAAGATGCCCGAGGGCGCGAAACCGGTGCTTCACGGCGACATGGGCTGGCAGTACCAGCACGCCGCATGGTGCGGGAGGCTGAGGGACGCCGGGATCGTCCGGAGCATGTCCAGAAAGGGCAACTGCATCGACAACGGCGCCACCGAGCAGGTCTTTGGCCACATGAAGGACGAGTCCTTCCGGGGAAGGACATGGCCCGACTTCGAGTCCTTCAAGGCGGACCTGGACGCATACGTCGCCCATTGGAACACGAGGCGGAGGCAGGTTAAACTGAAGGGGCTGACCCCGGAGGAGTTCCGGAGCCAGCCCCTTGCGGCGTAGTTCTTATTTAAGCCGTCCAAGTTTTGGGGTGCAGTTCATTTGTGGGGGCCGCTGTCGGATTCGGACCGTCGACACCCGTGTCACCAATTTCCCCGCGGGGGGAGTTTTCGAATCCGCCCGGGGGGCACCAGAGATTTGCCGAGCCCGGTACCTCTACGGTGCCGGGCTCTTCTGGCTTAAAGGTATGCCGTGGTTTTCGCTGCTTCAGATATAGAAAGCGCCCGTTTGCCGGGGGAGCAAACGGGCGCCATTGAGCGAATGTTTTTGCGTCATCAGCCGCTGTGGGCAACGTCTTGATGACTAGTTGGTCGTGCCGGAATCGTCGCCTGAATCAGTACCAGAGCCAGAAATCGAAACCGTCAGCGTGATCGTGTTGTCGGTAGACTGCTTGCCGGTGGGGGAGACGCCCGTAACGGTGGCGTTTTCGTTGCCGCTCACGGGGTTGCCGTTCTGATCGCAGAATGCGATGTTGTAGAACCCGGCGTTGTTGAGCGCGGTGACTGCGGCGGAGATGCTCTTGCCGTACAGGTTGCCCGGAACGCTGGCCTTGCCGGACTTCTTGGCGATGACGACGGTGATCGTGGCGCCGGGCTTCTGCTTGCCGCTGGGGTTCCAGCTAATGACGGTGCCCTCGGTGACGGAATCATTCTCCTGGTAGCTCACGTTGACGCCAAAACCTGCAATGTCGAGGGCGTTGCGTGCCTGGGCCTCGGTCATGTCGGTCAGATCGGGGACGGAGGTGGTGTCGGGACCGCTGGAGACCTTATACGAGATGGTCGTGCCTTTCTCGACTTCCTTGCCGGCTTCAGTGCCCTGTTCAAAGACCTGGCCTTCTTCGGCCTCGTTGGCCTCCTCGGTTGCGTTGCCCTTGAGTCCGACGCTTGCCAGCGCTGCCTCGGCCTGGTCCTTGGTCAGGCCGAGGAGCTGCGGAACCTCAACTTTTTCGGAGGGCTTGGGGCCCTTGGAGACCACCAGGTTCACCTTGGTGCCTTTGGGCTTCTTGGTGTTGCCGTTGGGGGTCTGCTCGGCAACCTTGCCCTCATCGACATCGTCGTTATAGCTTTGGTCGACGGTGCCGACCTCAAGGCCGGCCTCCTTGATCTGCTCGATAGCAGTCTGCTGGTCCTTGTTAAGCACATCGGGCACTGTGACCTGCTCGCCGCCAAAGAGCCCGGTGGCGAAGGCCACCACAACGCCAATCACGGCAATTGCGGCGACTACGGCGGCGATGATCTTGTTCTTGTTGGACTTGGGCTTCTCGGCTTCGTAGGAACCGGTGGAACCCGAAACGGCGCTGCGGGGGTTGGTCTGTCCGCTTACGCCCGATACAGGGCGAACCATAGCGCGCGTGGAGTCTGACAGCTCACGGGTCTTGGTGGCGCCCAGGTCGCCGGCGGCGCCAATGATGCGCGTGGGCTCGGAGACGTTGACGGCGCGGCCGGACAGGTAGTTGTTGAGCACTTGGCGCAGCTCATCTGCCGTCTGGAAGCGGTTCGCCGGGTCCTTCTCCATGCACTTGAGGATAATGCGCTCCAGATCGGCATCGACACCGGAGTTGATCTGGCTCGGCGGAACCGGCAGTTCGTTTACCTGCTTGAGCGCAACCGAGATGGCGTCGTCGCCGTCAAAGGGGACGCGACCGGTGGCGCACTCGTACATCACGACGCCCAGGGAGTATATATCCGAGGTGGGACCGAGGTCCTGACCGCGCGTTTGTTCGGGGCTTACGTAGTGGGCGGTGCCCAGTACATTGTTGTCCTGCGTGAGGTGGCTGTTCTTTGCGCGCGCGATGCCAAAGTCCATCACCTTGATATTGCCGTCGGGCAACACCATGATGTTTTGCGGCTTAATGTCGCGGTGGATGATCTCGTGCTTGTGGGCGACCGAAAGCGCAGAGCTGATCTGCGAGCCGATCTGCGCGACCTTCTTGGGATCGAGGGCGCCGTGGCTCTTGATGCCGCTCTTAAGGTCGGTACCGCGCAGGTACTCCATGACGATGTAGTAGGTATCGCCGTCCTTGCCCCAATCGTAGACGCCCACGATATAGGGGGAGGAGAGACCTGCTGCTGCCTGGGCCTCCTGCTTAAAGCGCGCGGCAAAGGTGGCGTCGCCGGCGTACTGCGGCAGCATGATCTTGACGGCAACCGTGCGGTCGAGAACCTGATCTTGCGCACGGAAGACGGTCGCCATACCGCCTGTTCCCACCTTATCCTTGAGGAGGTATCTTCCCCCGAGGACCCTCTGTTCCATTCCTGCTCCTAACATAACTATTCGCTCAACGATGTGTGTAGTACCTACGATGTGGCCGCTGGGGCCGTGTGGCGCGTTGCCGCTAACTCTTCGGTCGCGGCGCGCCTC
>CABUJN010000033.1:0-20984 GCA_902491935.1 uncultured Collinsella sp. | reverse complement strand
GAGGTTCCCTGCTCAAAGCTGTAGCGCGTATAGGGCGTGAGGTCGGCAAGGGACAGCTGCGGGCGGCGTGCGAGCGGGTGGCGCTCGCTAACGAAGACGTGGACCGTCGCGTCGAATAGGGGATGGAAGCTTGCGCGGGCATCGGCGAAGGCCTTCTGCAGAACGCGGGCGTTAAAGTCATCCAGATACAGAATGCCGATATCGCTGCGAAACGCACGGACGTCATCGATGATCTGCGATGTGGTGGTCTCGCGCATGATGAACTCGAACTTGCTGTCGCGGCAGCGCTCGACTACGTTGACAAAGGCCTCGACCGAAAAGGCGTAGTGCTGGGCGGAAATGGCGAGGCGGGCTTGCGGGGTGCCACCGTCCTCGTAGCGTGCCTCGAGCATGTCGGCCTGCTCTACGACCTGGCGCGCATAGCCCAAAAGCTCGGTGCCGTCGTTGGTGAGCGTGACGCCGCGGCTGGAGCGCGTAAAGATCTCCAGATGGAGCTCTTGTTCTAGGCTTTTGACGGCGTTTGAGATGTTGGACTGAGCGGTATAGAGGCGCTGAGCTGCGGCGTTGATTGAGCCGGACTCTGCCACGGCGATAAGAAAACGAAGCTGCTGGAGGGTCATCGGTGCCCGTCCTTTCGATAGCTATCTAAAAAACCGATAACAGGTTAGCGCTTTTAAGTGATTGACCGAGCGAAACAATGCTCGTACTATTCAAAACACACAAAGGCGGTAGGTAATTAAACCGACCACGGAACCGGGATGTCAAAAGGAGGACCGCATATGAACTGCTTGCCAAGACGAATGCCGGGCTCCTGTTTGCGCCCGTTGGCGTGATCAGGAGACAGCGACTTACTTTTCTTACTCTTAGGCACTTACATTCGATCAAGGAGATCATCATGAGCCAGTTCATCAACAACCCCGAGCACACCTTTGGTTTCGATACCCTGCAGCTTCATGTTGGCCAGGAGAGCGCCGACCCCGCATCCGACTCCCGCGCCGTGCCTATCTACCAGACCACGAGCTATGTGTTCCGCAACTCCCAGCACGCCGCCGACCGCTTTGGTCTTGCCGACGCCGGTAACATCTACGGCCGTCTGACCAACTCCACCCAGGGCGTCTTTGAGGACCGTATCGCCGCGCTCGAGGGTGGCGTGGCCGGTCTTGCCGTCGCCTCCGGTGCCGCTGCCATCACCTATACCCTGCAGGCACTTGCCCAAGCCGGTGACCACGTGGTGGCTCAGAAGACCATCTACGGTGGCTCCTACAACCTGCTGGAGCATACGCTCTCCCAGTTTGGCGTCGAGACCACGTTTGTCGATGCCCATAACCTGGACGAGGTCGAGGGTGCCATCAAGGACAACACTACGGTCATCTACCTCGAGACGCTCGGCAACCCCAATTCCGACATTCCCAACATCGACGCCATCTCCGAGATCGCCAAGAAGCACGGTCTGCCGGTTGTCGTCGACAACACTTTCGGCACCCCGTATCTGTTCCGTCCGCTGGAGCATGGCGCCAACATCGTCGTTCACTCCGCAACTAAGTTCATTGGCGGCCACGGAACTTCGCTGGGCGGCGTGATTGTCGATGGCGGCAACTTCGACTGGAAGGCGAGCGGCAAGTATGCGCAGATCGCCGAGTCCAACCCCTCCTACCATGGCGTCTCGTTTGCCGAGGCTGCCGGTCCCGCTGCCTTCGCGACCTATGTCCGCGCCATCTTGCTGCGCGACGAGGGCGCCTGCATCAGCCCGTTCAACGCCTGGGTCCTGCTCCAGGGCACCGAGACTCTGTCGCTGCGCGTCGACCGTCATGTCGAGAACACCAAGAAGGTCGTTGAGTTCCTGGCTGGTGACAGCCACGTCGCCAAGGTGAACCATCCGAGCCTGCCTGAGCACCCCGATCACGAGCTCTATCAGAAGTACTTCCCCAGCGGCGGCGCTTCGATCTTCACCTTTGAGATTAAGGGTGGCCAGGAGGCAGCTTGGAAGTTCATCGATCATCTGCAGGTGTTCTCGCTGCTCGCCAACGTGGCCGACGTCAAGTCGCTCGTCGTGCACCCGGCCACTACCACGCACTCCCAGCTCTCTGCCGAGGAGCTCGCCGAGCAGAACATCACGCCCTCCACGATCCGTCTTTCCATCGGTACCGAGAACGCCGAGGACATCATTTGGGATCTGAAGCAGGCCTTCGCCGCGCTGGACGAGTAAGGCGACTTGTGCAAGGATCCCTTGCGACTCGATAGGTATAACTGCATAAAATGCCTGCTCAAGGCGCCTGTGCGAACAATGGTTGCACAGGCGCCTTTTTTGCATAGAGAGGGTGCAAAAACAGGGTTTTTGACACGCTTTATGCATTCGAGTTGTGGAAAACTCCTGTTGAGAGGATGTGAGTTTTACGCAATTGACGTGCGCCTTTTGAGTAAAACCGCAGGTCGCGATTTGCTCGAGGTACTATGCAGCGCGATCGAATCACACGCAGCTCAAACGCAGCAAAAACGCACTACGGAGGTTTCCAGCTACATGAGGATCGATTCACGAAAACCGAAAGCCGCCGCCCTTTCCGCCGCTCTGACCGTGGCGCTTTTGGCGGGCGCCGGCGCAACTGACGCCCACGCGGCAACACTGTCCGATACGGTTGGATCTACGCCGTCCGAGACGACGCTGGTACAGCCCGTTGATTATCGCGGCGATGGTTATGGTTCCATGCAGGAGTGGAACGCCTCGATGGAGGCCAAGCGCGATTCCCTTGAGATGCGCGCTCAGATTATCCTAAACATGTATGGTGACTATGCCACCGATGACGAGCGCGCTGTGCTGCAGGGTTGTATCGATGGTGCGGGCAGCCTTTTGACGATGGGGGAGGTCGACGCGAAGTCGACCGAGCTCGATGAGCTGCGCACTGCGCTTGAGAATGCCAAGCGCGAAGCGCTCGAGGCCGCTGCCGCCGAGGCAGAGGCTGCCGAGGCCGCCCAGGCTTCGTACTACAACGCCGGCTACACTCCGTCCTACGCGTCTGCCGCGTCCTACGCGAACGGATCGGGCCTGACGCGCTCTGCGGGTGTCAATAACTACAACGGGCGCCGCGAGACCTATTACAGCAGCAATGTGCTTTATCACTATCGCACGGGCGAATGGACTCAGGATTCTGAGGGCTTCTGGCGCGATTCCGACGGCTATTACGTTGTTGCCGCGGGCGATATGGCCCAGGGCTCGACCTTTACGGGCTCCAAGGGTGATTGCAAGGTCTATGACTCCGGCTGCGCCGCCGGAACCACCGACTACTACACCGGTTGGTAATCTGCCATAAGCCAATAGGACATGACGGGCGGGCGTCTTTACCGAGCCTTTGGGCAACGTAAGGGCGTCCGTTTTTTGTGCATGCTTGAGCTAACAGAGCCCTTACCGTGGCAGTACGCCGCGCATATGGGCGCGGGGCACACTGGTTCTTGAGAATTAAGGTCTTTCTCTTGGAGGAAGTGGTCTTGTGGACGCTCGAGATATCGCCGTTGCCGCCGTCGCATTGGTGCTTGGCTGCCTTGGTCCTACGGCCGCGTTCGTTGCGGGCATGCAGGGGGCATGCGGGGCTACTCCAATCGTGGTTGGCGCGCTGATCGCGGCCGCACTGCTGGGAAGCGTCGGCGTGCTGCTTTGCCGCGATGACGAGGACGAGGTTCCGGAATCGCAACGCTAACTGTTGTGAGATTGGCAGCCGGGCATAGACGAAGATGAAAGCCGCCGCAGGGGAAAGGTTCCCTTGCGGCGGCTTTGCTGTTAAGGCTGTTGAATGCGGCGCGTTGGCGCTACCAGCTTTTCTCGATATCGCGGATGCGCCGATAGAGCCAATCGTTTTGCGGCACTTGGATGTCGTGTTTGGCGGCAAGGCGGCAAATGGTGCCCGCGAACTCATCAACCTCGGTTTTGCGCCTTGCGACGCGGTCTTGAGCCATCGATGGCATACCGGCGGGGTCGACTCCTTCGATGAGGTGCACCATCTGCGTCAGGTCTGCTTCAGTCAGTTCAATGCCCTCGGCGTTAGCGACCGCAAGCGTTTCGCGCATGGCGGAAACAAAGCAGCGGCGCTGCTCGGAGCCCGGCTCCGTGGCGCTTCCGTAGGTCCCGCCGTACGCCATACAGGTCTGGTTGATGCCGTCGTTGAGCATGAGTTTGGCCCACATGCGGTGCGCAATGTCGCTCTCGACGGTATGGGCGATGCCGCAGCGTGTGTAGAGCTCGTCGATGGCGGTGACGGTTGCGGGCTCGGTGCCTGCTGCCGCGCCAAAGCGAATCTCTCCCGCATTGGTAAAGGTGAGTGCGCCGTCGAGGAACACGGCATCCATGCCCTGGCAAATACCAAGAACGGTATGCTTCCAGCCAAAGCGCTCGGCAATCTTTTGCTCGCTGGTGATGCCGTTGCAAAGGGATGCGATGAGCGTGTTGGGTCCCACGACGCGCTCCATAGTCTTGAGTGCTTGGTTGAGTCCCGTCGTCTTGACCGTGAGAATGACCAGATCGGCGGGCGTTGCCTCACTGACGCGCACGGACTTGAGTGCGCAGGGCTCGCCGTTGACCGTAAGGGCATCGCCTGCGTGACGCTCGAAACGGGCGTCGTCCATAATGTATTCGACGGCATCGTTGCCGAGCGTCTTGGCAATCATGCTGCCATAGAGCAGGCCGACGCCGCCCTTGCCGATAAAAGCGACCTTGTTGATCTGCATGTGAATCATCTCCCCATATAAAAGGCGCCCGCGTAAGGGGCGCCTGATGGATTGTATGCTGCCAGGGTGATTGGTGGGTGCGCGGGGCGGCTGTTATAAAAAACAAACGTTTGCCTGGGCGCTACGCTGCAGGGCAGACCGCAAAAACGCGCGCGGGGTATCCGACGCCATCGCGGACCTTGGGGAAGGTGCAGAAGATGACGGCGCCTGTGGCGGGAAGCTCGTCCAGATGGTCCATGACCTCGATTTGGTAGCGGTCGACCGAGAGGATGTACTGCTCGCCGGGGTAGGGGTAGGCGTCCTCGCGTGTGGTCACGGATGCGGGGTCAGTGTCTGCCGGCTCGTGGCCGATAGCGCCGATGCTGCGCTCTTCTACAAGCCATTTGATGGCGTCGAGGTCCCAGCCGGGGTAGTGGGGCTGGCCGTCCTCGTCCTTGTTCTCGAGATTGGCGAGCTTGGACCAGTCGGAGCGGAAGGCGACGAAAGCGTCCTCGGGAATACGACCGTGCTCGTCCTCCCAAGCTTTGAGGTCGTCGACGGTCAGGATAAAGTCGGGGTTTGCGGCGCACTCCTCGTGCTTGTCGATCACACAGAGCGGATGCATAAACTCGATGGGTTCAATCTCTCCAAGGGAACGACCCTCAACATGGAAATGCCTCGGTGCGTCGACGTGCGTGCCGTACTGCGAAGCGACCGAATACTGGAAGCAGCGCATAGGCGCGAGCGTGTCCTCGGGCGTGCCGGGCAGGTAGTCGAAGAGCTTGGTGGACTCAAATGGCTTAAAGCCAAACCAGTGCGGGGTGTCGCACGAGAGCGTGTGGGTGAGGTCGATCCAGCGATAATCGGTGCTTTTGAGCTGGGATGCGAGATTCCAAAGGTCGAGCGCGGGCATGGGTGGCTCCTTTCATCGGGCTTTTTGCTGATGTTAAAGCGGTGCCGTGACAGCTCGATTTCTGCTGCGTTACGATACGTTCTCGATTGCGATTCCACGATGTTTCGGCTGCGTGACCATTGTGTTTCGCCTTGCCGGGGCGCTGATGGCGAAGGGAGGGCCCGTGCAATACCGCGTTGACCCCAAAAGTGGTAACCGAATATCCGCTCTGGGTCTGGGCTGCATGAGATTTCCCGGTGCGCCGGGACACCCCGATGCGAAGACGGCCGATGCCATTATTTCCCGTGCGGTGGAGCAGGGGATTAATTATCTGGATACTGCGTATCTCTATCCCGGTAACGAGGTGTGCGTGGGCGCCTCACTTGATCGCTTGGGGCTGCGCGACCGGGTGTTGCTGGCGACTAAGTTGCCGCACGCTTCGTGTACATGCGCAGGCGATTTCGACCGTTTCTTTGACGAACAGCTGCGTCGGCTGCGGACCGACCATATCGACTATTACCTTATGCACAACATCACCTCGCCCGCCCAGTGGGAGCGCGTGGTGGCGTTGGGCATCGAGGACTGGATTGCGCGCCAAAAGGCTGCGGGGCGTATTCGCCAGATCGGTTTTTCGTTCCACGGCAGTGCGGCGGACTTCCTCACGATGCTTGACGCGTATGACTGGGATTTTTGCCAGATCCAGTACAACTACGCTGGAGAGCGCTACCAAGCGGGAACGGCGGGACTCATGGCAGCCGCCGAGCGCGGGCTCGCGGTGTTTGTGATGGAACCGCTTTTGGGTGGACGCCTGGCGGGCAAGCTGCCTCCGCGGGCCCGCGCCGTGCTCGATGACGTACGCGATCCGTACCTGAAGTCGCCGGCTGCTTGGGGCCTTTCGTGGGTGTGGAACCATCCTCAAGTCACGATGCTGCTTTCGGGCATGACCGATACCGCGCAGGTGGACGAGAACGTGGCATTGGCGGATCGCGCACTGCCGGATTCGATGACGACAGAGCAGCTCGATACCATCGCACGTGTGCTGGGAGAGTTTGAGAAATCGAATCGCGTGCCCTGTACGGGGTGCGGCTACTGCATGCCGTGCCCCAAGGGCATCAATATTCCCGGCTGCTTTGGCGCCTACAACGCGAGCTACGCGCATAGTTGGTTTACGGGGCTGTCTCAGTACTTTACGGCGAGCGCGGTGCGGACGAACGAGCCCAAGCTGGCGAGCAATTGCGTCAAGTGCGGCAAATGCGCACGTCACTGCCCGCAGCACATCGATATCCCCGGGCGCTTGGACGACGTGCGCCGCCGTTTTCAGCCTGGCCCCGTGACGGCGGTGCTCAAGGCCTTCGGCAAAACGCGCTCCTCATGACCCTTTTATAACTTGCGGTGGAATACGGTCTGTTTGCGCCAAAATAAGGCACCAATAGACCGTATTTCACCGCAACTGATGAGGGGGAGCTGGAGATGCTGACGATTGGGTGTCATCTTTCGACGACGAAGGGCTATCGGGCAATGGGAGAGACGGCGCTATCCATTGGCGCCAATACCTTTGCATTCTTTACGCGCAATCCGCGCGGTGGCAAGGCGAAAGACCTTGATATGGATGATGTGGCGGCCCTGCGTGACCTTATGGCGCAAAATGATTTTGGCCCACTCGTGGCGCATGCCCCCTATACCTACAACCCCTGTTCTGCCAAAGAGCGGGCGCGCGAGTTTGCCTTGGAGGCAATGGCCGAGGACTTGCAGCGTCTGGAAGCACTGCCCGGCAACTACTACAACTTCCACCCCGGCGCGCATGTGGGGCAGGGGACTGATGCCGGCATTCAGATGATCGTCGACACCTTGTGTCAGGTAATGTTTGAGGGGCAGCAGACGACGGTGCTGCTCGAGACCATGGCCGGCAAGGGCACCGAGGTGGGCCGCAGCTTTGAAGAGCTGGCGCGCATTATCGAGGGTGTTGCTGCCAGGCGTCCAGAGCTATCGGACAAGCTGGGCGTGTGTCTGGACACCTGTCATGTGAATGACGCCGGTTATGACATCGTCCACGATCTTGATGGTGTGCTCGACGAGTTCGACCGCGTGGTGGGTATCGACCGCTTGCATGCCGTACATATCAACGATTCGAAGAACCCTTGCGGCGCCCATAAGGACCGCCACGAATGCATCGGTAAGGGTTATCTGGGTAGTGAAGAGTTTGGCGGCGGTATGCAGGTTATGCAGAATATTGTATCGAATAGCCGCTTGCGCGCATTGCCATTCATTTTGGAGACACCGAATGAACTTGCAGGTTATGCGGCTGAAATCAAACTGTTAAGGTCGTTGCAGCAGTAATGACTGTCACAAAGTGGAGTGTTCCATTCATGTTATGGGTTTGTTTCAATCAGTTTTCTAATTGCAGATTCTCCCAAGCGGGTGCATAATAGCCATCAGTTTTTGCAGACCTCTGAATCAAACGGGGTCACCGGAAGGAGACTGATTATGAAGCTCAAGAAGCTTGGCGCATTTGCCGCCACGGGCGCCATGGCGCTCGCCCTCGCACTGACGGGCTGTGGTTCGTCCAACGCCACCTCTGGTTCCGATGCCGGTTCCAGCAGCTCTGACGACGCTAAGGTCGAGAAGGTCGACGGCTCCAAGGAGTATGCACTCGTCAAGGACGGTACGCTGACCGTCGGCACCTCTGCCGAGTACGCTCCGTTTGAGTACAAGGATGACAACGGCGACTACCAGGGCTTTGACCTTGAGCTCATCAAGGCTATCGGTGACAAGCTGGGTCTGGATGTCGAGTACGTCAACAACGACTTCGACACGCTGGTTCCGGGCGTCGCTTCGGGCGCCAAGTATGACGTCGCCATCGCGGCTATCACCGACACGCCCGAGCGTGAGAAGGAAGTCACTTTCTCCGACTCCTATTACATGGACGATCAGGCTATCGTGACCAAGGTCGATAACACCGACATCACGGCCGACAACTACAGCGAGAAGCTCAACAGCGCCGACGCTACCATCATCGTCCAGTCTGGCTCGACCGCCGAGGCCTTTGCCCAGGAGAACTTCCCCAAGGCCAAGATCGTCCCCTACAAGGACGCCACCGAGTGCTTCAGCGCCCTGCAGTCCGATAAGGGCGATGCCGTAGTCACCAACCGCTCCGTTGCCAGCCAGCTGACCGCCGAGCAGTTCAACACCTGCCAGACCATCAAGCAGATCAGCACCGGCGAGGAGTACGCCATCGCCATCAACCAGGGCAACACCAAGCTCAAGGACGACATCAACCAGGCCATCAAGGACCTGACCGACGACGGTACCGTCGACGCCCTCATGGCTAAGTACAATATCAAGTAAAATAACTACTTGATTGCGCGCGGGCCCTTTCCGTTTTGCGGAGAGGGCCTTTGCGCTTCTCTTGACGGAGAGCGTTTCCGTCTCTTTTTGTCGGCAACTTCTACGATAGGAGCCACCTTGTCTCGACTGAACAAAGGGGCCGCGGAGCAGCGTTTTCCACTGCCCGCCTTGCTCCAAAAGCTAGCCTGCGTCATGGCCGTGGCGCTCGCGCTGGTGTGCGCGGGGGCATATGCGCCCACGACCGCCCAGGCGCTTGAGACCGCAAAGATTACCGCCCGACCCAATACCGGTTCGGGTAGCGACGTGGTTGGTGGCACCGAGACTCGTATCACCTGGGAGGTTCAGGCCGATGCCGACGAGGAACTGAGCGGTCTTTCGCTGACGTTTGTCGACGGCACGACGTTTGGTACCGATGACACGCGATTGACGATGCTCTCGGGCGAGGACCTCATGGATCGTACGCCCATGAAGCCCACGTGCAAGGCTGACGGCCAGACGCTCAAGATCGACTTTGGCGAGGCGGCGCCTGCCGGTGGCTTTTTCCGTGTCGAGGTTTACGGCGTGACGTTTCCCGTCGAGGGCGGCGATGAGGCCTTTAGCGGCACCTATACGCTCGCCGACGGTTCGACCAAGAAGATCTCTAAGATTCCTTCCGTCGAGATTAAGGGCGTGACGGCATTCGATAACTTCCTGGCCGACCTTAAGGAGCAGCCGTGGGTCGAGGCATGGAATTCCAACATGTTCCTCCGCCTGTTCTTGAACCCGGTCATTTTGGTTCAGAGCCTGCCGATCGTCTTCAAGGGCTTCCTTATGTCGCTCTCGATCGTGCTCGTGGCATTTCCGTTGGCCATTCCCTTTGGCTTTGCGCTGTCGCTCATGCGCATCTCCAAGTCACGCATCCTGCGTTGCCTTGCCGGCATCTATGTGAATATCATCCGTGGTACGCCGGCGTTCCTGCAGATTTACATCGCGTTCTTTGGCCTGCCGCTGGCCGGCGTCAAGGTTGACGACTATGTGCTGGGCGTCATCGTCATGGCCATGAACTCGTCCGCCTACCTGTGCGAGATCTTCCGTGCTGGTATTCAATCGATCCCCAAGGGCCAGAACGAGGCCGCGCGCTCGCTGGGCATGAACGCCTTCCAGACGCTGCTCTACGTCATGATTCCGCAGACGTTCCGCAATGTCCTGCCTACGTTGACCAGTGAGTTCATCCTGCTTTACAAGGATACGTCGCTGCTCGCGGCCGTGGGCGTGGTCGAGATCGTCATGAACGCCCGCACCATCGTGGCCACGACGGGCTCCATTACGCCGTATGTGGTTGCCGCCCTGTTCTACCTGGTCATTACCCTGCCGCTTGCGCGCTTGGTGAGCGGTCTTGAGGCGAGGCTTCTGGGGACGGCCGAAACCAAGAAGAAGCGTCCCGCCAAGAGCGCCGGACAGGTCGTCGCGATGCCCGCCGATCACATCGCCGGTCTGTAAGGAGGTCCTATCATGAGCGAAACCAATAACTCGAACGAGGTCGTCGTCAGCATCAAGAACCTCCAGAAGGCCTTTGGCGATAACGTGGTCCTGCGCGATATCGATCTGGATGTGCACAAGGGCGAGGTCGTCGTAGTCCTGGGTCCTTCGGGCTCGGGCAAGTCGACGATGCTTCGCTGCATCAATCGTCTGGAGCATCCCACGAGCGGCTCGATCGTCGTTGAGGGCGTGGATGTGTGTGCCAAGGGCGTCGACCTCAATAAGGTACGTACGCACTTGGGCATGGTGTTTCAGCAGTTCAACCTGTTCCCGCACCTGTCGGTTAAAAAGAACGTCATGCTTGCGCAGCAAAAGGTGCTCAAGCGCAGTAAGGAAGAGGCTGAGAAGATCGCCATCGAGGAGCTGACCAAGGTCGGCCTGGCCGAGCGCATCGATTTTATGCCGAGTCAGCTTTCGGGCGGCCAGCAGCAGCGCGTGGCCATCGCCCGCGCCCTGTCGATGAACCCGCACGTGATGCTCTTTGACGAGGCCACGTCGGCGCTCGACCCCGAGCTCGTCCGCGATGTATTGGGCGTCATGCGCGACCTGGCACGTGACGGTATGACCATGATCGTGGTGACCCACGAGATGGGCTTTGCTCGCGACGTCGCCGATCGCGTCGTCTTTATGGACGGCGGCGTTATCGTGGAAGAGGGCACGCCGAGCGAGGTCTTCGACCACCCCAAGAGCGAGCGCACCAAGGCGTTCTTGGGCAATATCTCGTAGCCGGTTGATGTAACTGCCGTTGCAAAAGAGCGGGGCTGGACTTGAATCCAGCCCCGCTCTTTTGTAGGGATGGGGATGCGCTTTGATGCAGGCTCTCTTGGAGGCCCTGGGTTCGTTACGCGAGCTCGGCTCCGAGGGCCTTGCAAGCGGTCTCGCCCTCGTCGTCGGGCGCGTCGTAGCAGATGGTGGAGTCCACGACGTTGACGCCCGCCTCGTCGGCGTCCGCCTTCCAGTTGTCCATCCATTCGCCCTCGGCCCACGAATAAGAGCCAAAGAGGACGACCTTCTTGTCGCCGAGGGTCTCCTTGACCTCATCCCACATGGGCTGGAACTCATCGTATTCAAGCTCCTCGGAACCCATGGCGGGGCAGCCGAAGGCGAAGGCATCATATTCGGCGACCTTGTCGGCAGAGAAGTCGGCGCAGGAGATGACCTCTGCCTCGGCGCCGGCACCGGTTGCGCCCTCGGCAACGAAGTTTGCCATGGCCTCGGTGTTGCCTGTACCGCTCCAGTAGACGACTGCGATCTTGCTCATATGTCTTCCTTTCGGTTGTGCGGCGTGCGGCCGCGTTTTGTATGCTCTATCGGGTTGCCTGGACAAGTTGTCCCAGAGTGCAGCCCTGTTGATAGATGTAGGTAAGGTATTGCGTGCATGCGCGATAGGAATCGAAGGTCGTGAGCGCCTGCTCAACGTTTGTGTATACCTTCCATGCGCCAAAGACCTTATAGTTTTCGCCGTGCTGGACGATAAACTGATGGACATCTTCGTAGGGATAGCCCAAAAAATAGCCAATTTCGTGGGGGAACTCGCACATGCACCCCGTATCGCAGTGCCTATTTCGCGCGAGCGCGCAGACGCTGCCGTCATAGGCGCTCTCTGCGGCATTGCTGCTTGCCAGCGTGATGCGCGCGGCGAGATGCACCAGGGACGCGGGCAGGTTGTGGACATCGTAACCTTCGGCGGCAAGCGCCGTCGTGGCGCGGGGGTCGGAGAGGTATCGCATGAGGTCTGCAGGGCGGTACACATAGATGAGCGCTCCGCAGGGGCGCCAGACCAAAACGCTCATATGGATCCCGAGTGGCTGGAGCTCGCGGTTGCATTGGGCTATGACGGCGAGCAGGCGAGAGCGTCGCTCTTCGATATGGGCGGCGCTGGGTTTTCCGTTTTGGTTGGCGTAAACGCCGGGATAGGTAAAGAGCGAAGCCGGCTTGATACCTGCGAGCGTAGGGGAGCAGTTGCGCACGACAGCCGTTTGGTATGTTGGGATGTCAATGGTTCGAGTCACGATGCCCCTTTCGGGTCCTCAGTTGTTAGCCTAGGAAAACTTATACACGAAAGTAAGCCATGGTCAACAAAAAAGTTTGAAGAGGGAAACTAATTGACCGAACAGACATGATTTTGGGTTAAGATGGGGACACCCCATGGGGGTATCTAGATAGGGCTACTTGAAAGGGGAACGCATGAGTGACTTGCTCAGCCCTGCGAATTTCATCGTGCTGGCCGTCATTGCCGTCGGCATGTTTTTTGGACTGCGTCGCATTGCCGCTTCGACACACGGGAAGAGTTGTTGCAGCGATGGTGCGAGCGGCAAGAAGGCCAAAAAGGTTGTTGTGGTGGATACCGATGCGTCACACTATCCCTATAGCGATGAGCTGCTCATCGGCGGCATGAGCTGTGACGGCTGCGCTCAGAACGTGGCCAATGCCCTCAATGCACTGGATGGCGTGTGGGCAACGGTGACGTATGCGGACCACACGGCACGCGTGCGCTCTAAGCAGCCGGTGGATCGTGATGTCCTCGAGACGGCCGTGAAAGACGCGGGCTACTACGTCATGACGCTGTAAGCGTCGCTCTGGATGCGCTTCCTTGGCTAGGCTCGTCCGCGCAGTTCGATGTCTTGGATGTCGTCGAAGTCGATGGCGATGTCTCGGAGCTTGAGGAGCTTGAAGGCGGGGAGCGCCTCGTCGAGGATGCCGGTGCGGCTGCGATAGCCGTATGTATCGTAATAGGTGACACGAACCAAGTCGCCACGTTTGAGACCCTCGAGTTTTTTAGAAAGCACGAGGGCTTTTTCTTCCGCGAGCTCACGTTTTGGCTCGACGGTGATTTCCTGCTTGCGCACGAGTTCGTAGTATCCCGTGAGGGCGGCAAAGGGCATAAACTGTGCGGCGCGGTTGGCGCGCACGGCACCGTTGGCAGTGAGGTTGGGGTCGGCGGCGCGGCGTCTGCCCTCGGGGTCCGCCAGGCGCTCGAAGGCGGTCGGCGGGCGCACGGGCTGTTGTTTGGGTTTAGGCACGGTGTCCTCCAACTTGTTCGTTGCGTTCGCGCGCGGTGGCGCCGGCGGTAAAGCTTAATCCCTTGACGAGCGCGTTCTTGCCGTACTTGCCTTTCACGGCCAGGACGGCGCGCGCCAGGTCGCGCTCGCGCTCATCGGCCTCGATATCGCTGAACAGATCGATGGTGGCAAATTCCTCGGGCATGAGGTTGCCAAATCCCAGGTTGATGCGCTTGACCGGTCGTTTGGGATCGACAGTCTGCGCCCAGAGCTCATCGAAATAGCCCATGATCTTCTTAAACGAATTGGTACGCTCGCTCAGCTTTCGCGAGGCGTTAGAGTGCGCAAAGAGTGCGGCATAGCCACCGCGCGGTTTGCCGCCATGCTCTCCCACAAAGATGCCATCGATTGCCTGCGCTTCGCGCACCAGGCGACGCCGTTCGTCATCGCGCTGGACGGGCTTGGGCGCACGGGGCGCGAGCTCGGGGCCGGCGGTTGCGGTGGGTTCGATACTCGATGTGCTCGAGCGCAGGTGCCCGCATCCGTCCACATACTGCGCTGTACCGCTGGCGTCGAGGCGGCGTATGTCGGCGCGTTCGCTCGCGTAGCCCACAAAGAGCGAGATGCTGTCGCAGACCACGTGCTTATCGACCAAGTCTAAAACGGCGTTGTCGACCATCTCGCGCAAGACGGTATAGGCCTGTTCGTAGGCATAACCCTTCGAGAGCACCTGTCCTGTGGTGGTCGAAGTTGCTTGCGGGCGATAGGCTTGAATATCGGCGATGGTTGTCGGCTCGCGCCCGAAGGCATGGTCGATGAGATATTCGGCATTGACGCCGAGCTCGTCGTAAAGCAGGTTTTCGTCGAGCGCCGCGACGCCCATCAGATCGTAGACGCCGTATTTCTCGAGGCGGGCTGCCACGCCGGGACCGATGCCCCAGATATCGGTGATGGGACGATGGGGCCAGATCTCCTTGCGAAAGGTCTCGTCGTCGAGTATGCCGATGCGGCTGGGTACGTGCTTGGCGGTAATGTCGAGCGCTACCTTGGCCTGGAATAGGTTGGGGCCGATGCCGACCGTCGCCGTGATGCCGGTGCGCGCGAGGACCTCGTCGCGCAGCGTGCAGGCGAACCCTTCCGCATCTGTGTGATAGAGGTCCAGATAGGGCGTCACGTCGATAAAGCATTCATCGATTGAATAGACGTGAATGTCTTGCGGACTTACGTATTCCAGATAGATGCCGTAGATTTGCGCCGACACCTCCATATAGTGCTGCATGCGCGGCACGGCCGTGATGTAGTCGATGCCATCGGGAATCTCGAATAGGCGGCAGCGATTGTGAATCCCTAAGTCCTTCATGGCCTGCGTGATGGCGAGGCAGATGGTCGTGCGCCCGCGCGATTCGTCGGCAACGACCAGGTTGGTGGTGAGCGGATCGAGCCCACGGTCGACGCACTCGACGCTGGCATAAAACGTCTTGAGGTCGATGCAGATATAGGTGTGCTGCTCGTGCGCCATCCGTGTCCCTTCATCAAACACATGTTCTTATCGAATACCTGTTCGATAATACCCGCTCGTCCGGACGTCGTCAAAACCTGTCAAAAAGGGACTGGTTTGTTTTGGTAGGTATGGTCGTGCGGTTGGATCGGGTTTTAACGCAGCTCTAAAGAGTGCGAAACAGCTCGGAAAACCTCGCTTCGTAGCATGAGCCTAACGATTGATACCGCCTATACGCACGGAAGGGTTGTGGAAAAGATGGTCAATTATGGGTTTGGTATGCCGACGCGCCTTGTTGCGGATGGAGACGTGGATCGCTGGTGCGGACGATTGGTCGCTCACTACGGTGGCACCAAGGCGCTGGTCGTGTTGGGCGGTGACAAACATACGCACGATGAGCTCGTCTCGGCGGCGCTCGGCTCGCTTGATCGAGCTCTGCTCGAACGCGTGCTTTTTCGCTGCGGCTTGGTCGGGGGCGATGGGGGAGACGATTTGGTCGATGAGGCCGTGGCCCTGGCGACCGACGAAGGCGTGGACTTTGTCCTGGCGATTGGCGATGCCGATACTGCTGGCTTTGCGCGCGAGCTCGCGCGTCGCATGGCGGCGCTCGATGCCGGCGAAGACGGTTTTGTCCCTTATGGATGCATTCTCTCGGAGGGCAAGGCGCCTGCTGTCGTGGGCACCGGTGAGGTTCCCGTTTTTGCCATTATCGCGCCCGAACTGCTGGAGGGCATCGGGTCTCCTCTGCGTGAGTTGCTCGGTAGCATCTGCGCCGCGGCCTAATATTTGCCATAAAAGGACGGGTTATTTTTGGTTGGTAAAGCGTTTGACCTGCCAAAATAAGCCTGTCCCTTTTTAATCGGTTGCCGTTTGGGGGCCGATTGGCAACGCTCGCTGATTGTAGTCTTGACCTGCGCTAGAATAGTGGCATCTGAATGTCCGGGCGCATGGAGGCGTGCGCCCGTATGCTGAGGAGGACTCTATGGCAACTGTTGCCGCACCTATCGATGCTACGTCGACTGCCGCTTGGAAGGCGCTCGAGGCTCATCAGGAGAAGCTCGAGGCCGAAGGTATCGACCTCAAGGCCTGGTTCGCTGCTGACGCCGACCGCGTGAACAAGCTGAGCTTTGACGCCGGTGACCTGCACTTCGATCTGTCGAAGAACCTGGTGACCGATGAGACCGTCAAGCTGCTGTGCGATCTTGCCCGCGAGGTGAAGCTCGAGGAGCGCCGCGACGCCATGTTCTCTGGCGAGCACATCAACACTACCGAGGACCGCGCTGTCCTGCACACCGCGCTGCGCCGCCCGGCAAGCGAGAAGGGCCAGCTCATCGTCGACGGCCAGGACGTCGTCGCCGACGTGCACGAGGTCCTCGACCGCATGTATGCCTTCGCCGAGCGCGTGCGCTCCGGTGAGTGGAAGGGCGTTACCGGCAAGAAGATCGAGCATCTGGTGTCCATCGGCATCGGCGGCTCCGACCTGGGCCCGGTCATGGCCTACGAGGCTCTGCGTCCCTATGCCGACGCCGGTATCGACTGCCGCTACATCTCCAACATCGACCCCAACGACCAGGCCGAGAAGCTCAAGGGCCTGGATCCCGAGACCACGCTCGTAATCATCGTCTCCAAGACCTTCACCACGCTCGAGACCCTCACCAACGCCCGCGAGGTCAAGACCTGGATGCTCGAGCAGCTCAAGGCTCAGGGCGCCATCGACGGCTCCGATGAGCAGAACGCCGAGGCCGTGGCAAAGCACTTCGTCGCCGTTTCCACCGCACTCGAGAAGGTCGAGGCCTTCGGTATCGACCCCGCCAACGCCTTCGGTTTCTGGAACTGGGTCGGTGGCCGCTATTCCGTTGACTCCGCCGTGGGCCTGTCGCTGATCGTCGTGCTCGGCCCCGAGCGCTTCCAGCAGTTCCTCGAGGGCTTCCACGCCATCGACGAGTACTTCTGCAACACCCCGCTCGAGAACAACGCCGTCGCGCTGATGGGCCTGCTCAATGTCTGGTACGTCAACTTCTTCGGTTCCAAGAGCCACGCCGTGCTGCCGTACTGCCAGTACCTGCACCGCTTCCCGGCCTACCTGCAGCAGCTCACCATGGAGTCCAACGGCAAGCATGTCCGCTGGGACGGCAGCGCCGTGACCTCCGACACCGGTGAGATCTTCTGGGGCGAGCCCGGCACCAACGGCCAGCATGCCTTCTATCAGCTGCTGCACCAGGGCACTGTGGTGGTTCCGGCCGACTTCATCGCCTTCGCCAATACCGCCAACCCTGCGACCGACGGCGGCCAGGATGTCCACGAGCTGTTCCTGGGCAACTTCCTGGCCCAGACCAAGGCGCTCGCCTTTGGTAAGACGGCCGATGAGGTTCGTGCCGAGGGCACGCCCGAGCAGATCGTCCCGGCCCGTTGCTTTGAGGGCAATCGCCCGACGACCTCGATCTTCGGCGACACGCTGACCCCGTTCGCACTCGGCGAGCTCATCGCCCTGTACGAGCACATCACGTTTGTCGAGGGCACGGTCTGGGGCATCGACTCCTACGACCAGTGGGGCGTCGAGCTGGGCAAGCAGCTTGCCAAGCAGATTACCCCGGCCTTCCACGATGACGCCGCCAAGGCCGAGCAGGACGCTTCGACCCAGGCGCTCATCGAGTTCTATCGCGCGCATCGCAAGTAGTCGCTGCTGTTAACGCATCGCGCCTTATAGTCAGGGGCCCGTATCCTATCGGATGCGGGCCCCTTTGCTTTGCCGTAGTCCCGGGGCGCACGGCCTTTGTGGAACATCGCTGGGGCGCCGCGCGCCGCGAGAACCCTGCGCCTAGATCTCGGCCTCCGCATGGTCTCGCTGCGCCTCGGGCAGCTCCCCGTAGAGCGGATGGTCTTCGAGCCTAAAGCGCTCGACCTGTTCGGGAGTGCGACCGCGCACAAAGAGCCACGAGCGATCGATCGGCGTCGCCATGAGCGTGCTGGGCAGCGCGTCGGCGCGGTCGGAAAACACCCGGGCACTCTCGGGATCCTGGAACGCCAGCACCAGATGCGTGTCGCAGTTGCCCATGATGGAGCGTGCGCGTGCCTCGCCATAGAGCGCATCGAGCTGGTTGGTCGACTGCAGCAGCAGCGTTGCCCAGATGTTGCGGCTTCGGATAATCGAGAGCACGTTGTCGATCTGGGGGATCTGCAGATTTGCGAAGTCATCGAGCATAAAGCGCACGGGCACGGGCAGGCTGCCGTCGGGCTGCCTATCGGCCTCACGAATGAGGCCCATAAACGCCTGCGAAATAAAGAGGCCGGTCAGCGGATCGAGATTGCGGTCAATATCGCTCACGGTTACGAACAGGACGCAGGGGGTGTGTCCCATGGAAGCGAAGTTCACCTGATGGCACTCACGATAGAGCTGTGCCGCACCGTCGAATCCCAGACACATGACCTTTTCGGCAAGGATGCCGACGATGCTCGCGTGCATGCGCTCGGCATTTTGCGTAATGGCGTAGCGCCGCCATAGCGAGAGGGCATAGCTTTGGGGGTCGGTCGTGATCAGGTCGTCAAACAATCGACCCGTGGCACCGTCCTGCAGGTGCTCGATCAGCTTGATGACCGAGCTGATCGTCTGCTCGTCGGCGGGTAGCTGTTCGGTGACGTAGGCGATAAGACACGACAGCAGGTTTGCCGCCGCATGATCCCAAAAAGGCTGGTTGTTGTCCTCGATGGGGCAGATGGCCTTTGCCACCGAGAGGATGTCCTGCTGGTTGGGCCTGCCGTCCGCCTTGCGGCGAATGTGCCTCAGGGGGTTGTAGCCGCAGCGCTCGATGCCGGGCGCAAGGGCCGGGACGGTGTTGAGGTCGGCGAAGTTGAGGCATTGCACGCGGTAACCGTGGGCTGCCAGCACGGGTCCCACTTCGCGACAGAGCGTGCCTTTGGTATCGAGCACGATGTAGCTTGCGTTCATTTGCAGCAGGTTGGGCTTGAGGACGTTTCGGGTCTTGCCGGCTCCCGAGGGGCCGATCACAAGTGCGTTGTTGTTGAGTCCCGTTTGGCGGGTGTCGCAGGAGAGCGTTCGATCCTTGGCGAGGATGGTGGACGATGCGGACTCAGATGCGGCGAGGCGGCTGGCGAGGTTAGACATGGGCGACCTCCTTGGTGGTCGAGAGAATTTCGTGGGCAAAGCCGAGCTCGACGGCGCGCTCGGCCGAAAGGTAGGTGTCTTTTGCAGTGAGGGACTGGATGCGCTTGGGCGTGAGGCCGCTGCGGTCCGAGAGGATTTGCGTGAGGGTCTTGCGGGTCTGCATGAGACGCCGGCTGGTTTCCTGCAACGCAAGTGCCGAGCCGCCTGCCCCCTGGGGGATCAGCGGGTCATGAATCATGAGCTCTGCATGGGGCGCCATACGGCGATCGTCGCCGCCCATAAAGATCACGGCGCCCATGGACGCGGCGAATTCCAGGCAGACGGTGCGGATGGGGCACGATGCGAGGCGCATGGCGTCATAGATCGCAAGACCCGATCGCACGCTTCCGCCGGCGCTGGCGACAAATATGGTGATGGGGCGGCTGGGGTCGGTGGCATCGAGCAGACGAATCTGCTGGCATAGGTCGTGGGCCATCGGGGTTTCGATGTTTCCCATGACGGAGAGCTCGCGACGGGCGAGCATCTCATCGTAAATGCTGGTGAGCGTGATACCTCGGGCGGATTCACGCATGGTGAGGGGGCTGATGATGGGGGAATGATTGGTGTCCATGAGGACTCCTTTCTGTTGGTTGTGTTGTGGAATAGGATTGTTGCCCGCGGAGGGGCTGGCGGGCTACAGGGTTCGTCCGAGCCTGAGATCGAGCTCGGTTGTGGGGCAGGCTGCCTGTTCGTGCGGCTCGCAAGCGCCAAGGGCTCCAAAGCGATGGAGCGTTGCGACGGGCGTGGTGTAGGCGAGCCGCAGCTGATGCTCGATAGGGGCACATCCGTCATTTTTGTAATGAGCCGCGTAGTACTGCGCGATGCTGGCGTTCATCTCGCTGCCATTGCGATGGCGCTCAAACTGGCGTCTGCAGGTCTCGATGATCTTTGCTACCGACTTGGGTGCCGTCGCGGGAACAAGGGCGAGATAGCCCTCAAATAGTTCGTTGATGCTCAGGAGGCACAGCAGGTCGATCAGCGTCCTTATGGCTGCTCCCTCGGCAGAAAAGTGCGCGGTCATGCGGTTATATCGGTTGCGGTCGACGATGGCCACATGGGGTCTAGGAGTTTTCTGCCCCGTGGTCCCGGGCTTTTGCCGCGCCTGTGAATTGAGCTCGACGTTGCAGCGCTTGAGGCCGTCCAACGGAAGGAACAGTGCGGTGCGCAGGGTGTTCCGCTTGCTTTCGAGTTCATGCCGCTCGTCGGGTTCCCATTCGAGCTTGAGTTTCGTGTCGAGCGCCGTAAGCATATGGGCTAGGCAGCCTACGGTAAGAATGTGCGAATCGTTGTCGCGTTTTGGGGCATAGGGGTCTGTCAGCTTGCGAATGTCGGGGTCGCCCATGATCTTTGTGCAGCGCTTCAGCAGTTGAGGGTGATCGGCCAAGATCGTCGCGAGCGGTAGCGACGCGTAGTTCTTGATGGTCGCGGCGGCAAAGGCGGCGTCATATTCGTTTGCATATGCTCGCTCAATGCGGGCATCCAGAATGCTTTTCTTATCGCCGTCTTCAGCGTGGTGGTTTGTCATAGCTTCTCCAATCGGTTGATGTTCGTGCTGTTTGTTGATGTGTTGGTTGTCGTGAGTGATGTGCTTGCCGTGGGTGATGTGCTGACGTTGGGGTGCTATGCGGTTTTCAATGAGCCCGTGAGGCAGTTGCTGCAGGGGCGGGATGGAACGGCCCATGCAAGGCGGAAGGCATCGTGCTCAAAATCGAGACAGCAATGCCCTGGGTGCCTCACATGTGGCAGTTACCTCATTAAGTTGTCATTGCGTTTGGGGTTGTACTTTGCCGATCTTCCTTCTCTTACACGCTAAAACTCAAACTTCATATGCTCGATCTACTTAAAACCGCAACGGCGGTCTTTTATCAACTTATA
>CABUJN010000032.1:0-22252 GCA_902491935.1 uncultured Collinsella sp. | reverse complement strand
TAGGGTCCCTGCCGCCACGTAGCAATCAGGGAATCCGGGGTGGACGGCGGCTTGGCTACGAGCTGGAGCTGAAAATCTGAATGGATGGGTGCCGTTGCTGGGAGCGCAGGCGTTGCTGATGATGATCACTTTGGAGATTGAAAGGCCGGTGGGCTTCGGCGGTTGTTGTGCCGGAAACTACATCCCAGTTTGGAGGCGGATTGTGGGATGTGGCTTCCGCTTGGGGCCTGTTTGGGAAACTTTGGGACGGAATTTTGCTTTATTGTGGGTCGCACTTTCCGCAACGTGCCTCAACCGGAAAGCGTGTCCCAGTATTTGCGCTCGAAATGGGATGGAGTTTCCGTCGTCCGCCTGCTAGCAAAAAGGCCTCCGGAGCTGCTGCTCTGGAGGCCTTTCGTTTACTTGCAAATGCGCACGTTAGTTGTTCTTGGTCAGACGCTCGACGTCGTGGGCGATCATGTATTCCTCGTCGGTGGGGATGACCATGACCGTGACGGCGGAACCGGCGGCGCTGATGACCTGCGGGCCGTTGCCCACGGCCTCGCGGTTCTTGTTGTTGTCGATGCGCACGCCCAGCCACTCAAAGCAGTCGCAGAAGGCCTTGCGGATCGACCAGTCGTTCTCGCCGATACCGGCGGTAAAGGTGATGGTGTCCACGCCCGCCATGGAAGCGATCATTGAGCCGGCCTGCTGCATGGCCTTGTAGGCAAACATATCAAAGGCGAGCAGGCAGCGCTCGTCGCCCTCGGAGGCACGTGTACGGATGTCACGGGCATCGTTGGAGATGCCCGAGATGGCAAGCAGACCGGACTGCTTGTTCATCATGTCGTCGACTTCCTGGTAACTGTAGCCGCCCTCGCGCTGAAGATAGCACACGGTGGCCGGGTCGATGGAACCGCAACGGGTACCCATCATCAGGCCGTCAAGCGGCGTGAGGCCCATCGTGGTGTCGCGGCACACGCCGTCCTCAATGGCGGCAAGCGAAGCACCGTTGCCCAGATGGCACGAAAGCAGGCGGTGGCAGCGCGAGCCCAGGATCTCCTTGGCCATCATCCACTCGTAGCGGTGGCTCGTACCGTGTGCGCCGTACTTGCGCACGTGGTACTTGTCGCACACGTCCTTAGGCAGCGCGTAGGTGTAGGCGACCTCGGGCATGGTCATGTGGAACGAGGTGTCGAAGACGGCCACGTTGGGCAGCTCCGGATACTTCTCGCGGCAATATTCGATTGCCGCGGCCTCGCCGTAGTTGTGCAGCGGAGCAAGCGGTGCCACCTCAAGAATCTTGGCCATGACCTCGTCGTCAACGACTGCGGAATCATCGAAGTGCCAGCCGCCCTGAACGATACGATGCCCAATGCCATCGATCGTAAAGTCGGTCTTCTCGAGCTCCTCGAACACGCGAGCGATAGCAGAGCGATGATCGGGGAAGGGAACCTCCTCGGTCTGCTTGGCGCCACCGTTCTCGGAATGACCAAAGATACCCATGTCCGAGCCGATACGCTCACAGTTGCCCTTGGCGAAAACCTCGCGGGTATCGGTATCCAGAAGCTGATATTTAAGGCTTGAGCTGCCGGCGTTGACAACAAGTACGTTCATGAGACTCCTTTGCAGTGCAATACGGTCGACGCAGACCTCTTAAGGCGACCGCATTTTAATAAGAAGTTATCACATCTTGATAAATAGCTATCAGGTATATCGCCCAACGAGCGCAAAAGAGGGGCTGAACGGCACTTGGTCGTCCAGCCCCTCCCCTCTTGCAATTACTTGCCGTTGACGATGCGCTCGACGTCAGAAGCGATCATGAACTCCTCGTCCGTGGGGATGACGAAAATCTTGACCTTGGAATCCTTGGCAGACAGGCACCAAGCGCCATCGCCACGCAGGGCGTTACGGGCATGGTCCATCTTGACGCCCATAAAGGCCAGACGGTCGGCAACGCCAGCGCGAACGGCCGGAGCGTGCTCGCCGATGCCGGCGGTAAAGACCAGGGTGTCCATGCCGCACATGGAGGTGGCCATCTCGGCGGCCTTAGCGGCAATCTTGTAGACGAACATATCGAAGGCGAGCTGAGCCTCGGGGTCACCAGCAGCGGCGAGCTCCTCAACGTTGCGGCAGTCGTTGGTCTTGCCACCGGTCACAGCCAAAAGGCCAGACTTCTTGTTCATCATCTCGTCGACCTCGTCGAAGGTGTAGCCGCCCTCGCGCTGCAGGTAGCACACGGTAGCCGGGTCAATGGAGCCGCAGCGGGTGCCCATCATGACGCCGTCGAGCGGGGTGAGGCCCATGGTGGTATCCATGCACTTGCCGTCCTCGATGGCGCACAGGGAGGCACCGGAGCCGATGTGGCACACGACGACCTTGCGGGCCTCGCCGTTGGTCATCTCGGCGACCTTCTTGGAGATGTAGCGATAGCTGGTGCCGTGGGCGCCGTACTTACGGATGTGCAGCTTGTCGCAAACATCCTTGGGAAGGGCGTAGGTCTTGGCGACCTCGGGCATGTTGAAGTGGAAAGCGGTGTCGTAGACCGTAACGTTGGGCAGATCGGGATACTGCTCCAGGCAGTACTCGATAACGTTGGCCTCGGGGTTGTTGTGCAGCGGCGCCAGCGGGGCGACCTCGCGGATCTTGGCGAGGACGTCCTCGTCGACGAGGGAGGAATCACCAAAGTACCAACCGCCCTGAACGATACGGTGGCCGATGCCCTCGATCTTGACGCCGTTGGCCTCAAGGTCCTTCAGGACGACCTCGATGGCGACCTTGTGGTCGGGGAACTCGATGTTCTCGGTCACCTTCTTGGAGCCATTGGCAGCATGGGTGAAGGTACCACCGGTAAAGCAGACGCGCTCGCAGGAGCCCTTTGCGGACACCTTATGGGACTTGGTGTCGATGACCTGATACTTAAGGGTCGAAGATCCCGCGTTGACGACCAGAACGTTCATGTGTCTCCCTACTAACAGGCGGTGTGGCGCCGCCAGGTTACATACGCTTCAATAATAAACCCAAACGCCCTCGCGCTCGGGTTTATTGCGTTGATATATAAGTTATCGGTGTCTAAATACTCATGTCCTTTGGCTTGTAAGACAAAAGAGCGCGGGGATATACACCAAAGAAGAAATCCCGAGCGCAACAAGCAATACGACTCGAATGCCCGCAACGCTACTCAGCACAGAGTTGAGCAGATAGAAAAGAACGGCACCCACCGCCACCATCTGGCTTTGAACCGAAATCAGTGAACAGCGCATCGATGAGTCGGCAGCATTTTGGAAAACTGAGTATTTGATTGGGGCAAACAACGAGTACGCAACCGTCTGCAGCACATAGAACACGGGCAGCAAATTAGCCGGAGTAAGGGGGATCAAAAACAAAGCTGTCAATACTAAGCGAATGATGCCGCAAATACGCGCAAAACGGCCCTTGTCGACATGAGCAATCACACTGGGCACAATAAGCCCCATGGAGGCCGAGGCAAGGAGCTGGACCGCAATGGTCACACCCGAAGCGACGGAATTCATTCCGCGGCCCGCAAGCAGCAGTGAGAAAAAGTCTTCCAGGGCGACAAAAGCAAATGCCTGAGAACAGTCCATGATGAACGCTGAACGAAGAATGCCATTACCCGCAATGGCGGCACCGATCATCTTCGGGCTAATCCCATGTTCAGGTGTCGCCGCAGTGTCCCCTCTTCGCATCTCAGGAATGCAGACAACGACAACCAACGTCAACACCATTGCGATGATATCTGCCGAAAGACCAATGAGATATGCACCGACGGACGAAATGAAACCGCCCACGCAAGCGGAAATGGCATTAGAGGCATAGAAAGCAAATCGCTCAACGACATTAAGTCTTACGAGCTGGTCCTGAGAGACGCTGTCAATATAAATCGCTTCGATGGATCCACTCACACATGCAACGGCAAAACCCTTGAGAGCGAACGCACCGATTAAAAGCAGAGGAGATCGGACGAGAAGCAGGGCGACGTAGTACCCAAGCATTCCCACAATGCCAACGAGGCCGCTCACCTTTCGTCCAAACCTGTCAGCAATATAACCAGTAGGAACCTCAAGAATGAACTTGCTCACTTGGTATGCAATCATCATGCTAGAAATCGCTACCATCGAAAGCCCGACGAACTCAAGGTAAACCGTCAGAAAATACAAAATGGTGCTGAAGTTCGACAGAAAAACGAACGTCATATAAAGGAAAACCGTACGGTTTTTCATGCTCCGCCCTCCAAGAGTCAGCAATCTAAATCGGAATCTTGGAAAAGCATGAGGGCAAAGCCGTCAGTCATGTGTTACAAGGCGTCAACATTCACTTGACGCCGTGAGGCCAAATGGCCTCACGAAGCGAGATGACGCAATAGGTGAAGAAATACCGTCTGGTGTCGATCAGTCCAGGAATTTTGCCGATAGCAAAAGTAGATGGGCAAGGCTACGTCACGCGAACCTTCAATGGAGCACTCGCTCACTTCCAATACATCTGATGCGAGAGAAGAGCCAGAAAGACTCAATATCAATCCCCCAGCTTGAAGAAACTCAGTCTGCGCCCTGTTTCCGTAATCGACATCGCGGAAACGGAAATTGACGAGCTGAGCTTCGGGGCATTGATTGATTGCATTGAGACAGGGTGACAAATTAATGGGAACAGCGAGCCTGCCGCCCAGTAGCTCACGAACGGTCATAGCGCCCACAGATTGATGACCCGCTGGGCACGAAAGAACCTTGAGCTCCTTTTCACCCAAGTATTTCGAAGAAAGGACACTGTCCCTTGGTTCCTCAAATGAGATGGCCGCATCCGAAATGCCAAGCGCAAGTGATTCAAAGCATGTAGCCGTTGGCTGATGCCACACATCAAGGTGAATCTGAGGGTACGAGCGTTCAAACGAGTCATACCAGTTTTCGGCAAAAAGACGCCCCCGCCCATGAAGGCAGGGGGCGTAAAGACGGAAGTGGCCGTCGGGCGAGACGCCGTCGTCCCTCGATTGGGCGTACTTTTTAAGATCGTCGACTTGTGCCAGGATCACGCGTGCACGACGCGCAAATTCTCTGCCCGCCGGAGACAAAACAGCCTCCCCCGCCGATCGGTCGAGCAAAACAATCTGATACTCAGATTCCAACTTTTTGATTGCCGACGAAACGGCCTGTGGGCTCACATGAACGGCTCGAGCCGCTTTGCGCACGCCGCCGTAGTTCGCTACCGCTTGAAGGTATTCGAGTTGAGAAAGCTGCATAGGTTACTCCAAAGGCAGCCAAGTCGACGGCCTACGCGTCCTCAGATGAGGTTCTCGCCCAGGTTTTTGCCGCCGAGGACGTGCATGTGGAAGTGCATGACGGTCTGGCCGGCGTTGACGCCCTTGTTGGAGATGACACGGAAACCGTCCTCCAGGCCCTTGGCCTTAGCGACCTCCTGGATGGCGTGAGCCATGGCGCCCATGGTCTCGGCAGGTACGTTGTCGGCAATGTCGCTGTAGTGCTTCTTGGGGATCACGAGCGTGTGGACCGGCGCCTGGGGGTTAAGGTCGTCGAACGCGATGACCTGGTCGTCCTCGTAGACGACGGTCGAGGGGATATCGTGGTTGGCAATTTTGCAGAAGATGCAATCACACATAGCTGGTTCCTTTCTCACAAACCAAGGTAATTATATTTGGTCAAGATGGTTAGAACGAGAGGTTGTCGTCGGTGCTGGCGGCTTCGCCGTCGGCGAGTACGTCGTTGCCGTCGACGTCCTTAAGGAGCACCGAGACCTTCTGCTCGGCATCGGACAGGCGGGTGCGCAGGCTCTTGAGGAGCTCGACGCCGCGGGTGTAGCTCTCGAGCGACTCCTCGAGCTCCATATCGCCCGACTCCAGGCTGCGGATGATGAGCTCCAGCTCCTGCGAGGCCTGCTTGTACGTAAGCTGCTCGACCGGGGTCTTCTCTGCCATATCTGTTTCCTTTCCTAAAGGTTTATCGCAATGAAACGCGGGTTACTCGACCGTATCGACCGTTGCCGCCACGTTGCCGTCTGCCATGCGGACGCGAATGGCGTCGCCAGGCTTAAAGGTCTTGGCACTCGTAGCCACCCCATCATCGCTGTACGCGATGGAATAGCCGCGAGCAAGCACCTTGAGCGGCGACAGGGCATCGAGCGAGGCTGCCGCACGGCCCAGGTCGGACGCGGGTTTGTTGAGCATCGTGCGCCCCTGATGCTCCAGACGGGAACTCGCAAGCGTGAGCGCATGACGCTTACCATCGAGCCCCGAGGTGCTTGCAACCAGACGCTCGGGCAGGCGCTCAAAGTTGGAGCGGAATGTCCCGACCGAGCGTGCTATGGCGCCCGACAGGCGATCGGCAGTCAGCGCAAGCTCCGATTCGCGACGCTCAACCATAAATGTGGGGTCGTTGAGGCACGGGCGGCATGCGGCGGCATCGAGTGCATCGCCCAAGCGAGCCGTATAGGTATCCCAGGCACGGCGACCGCGCTGATCGAGCATCTCCAGGTCGACCTGGGCCGACCCAATCATCGATGCCATCGCGGCACCCAGACGCTGATAGCGCGCCTCGAGCACATCTGCCAGCTCCGTCATAGCCGGCGCCACCGATTCGGCCGCCGCCGTGGGTGTGGAAGCGCGGCGGTCGCTCACCATATCGCAAATCGAGGTATCGGGCTCATGGCCAATGCCGGTCGCCACGGGCACAGGACAAGCCGCCACCGCGCGGGCAAGCTCCTCGTCATTAAAGGTCATGAGGTCCTCAAAGGAGCCGCCGCCGCGCACCAGCAAAATACAGTCGGGCGCCGGCGTAATGGCAGCGGCGCGGCGCAAGCCCTCAATGAGCTCGGCCGGCGCACCCTCGCCTTGGACCTTGGCGCCCACGCAGACGAGCTCGACGAGCGGGTTGCGACGGCGCAGCGTGCGTTTGACGTCGTCGATTACGGCACCCGAAAGCGAGGTGACGACTGCCACGCGCGAGCAAAACACCGGGATGCGACGCTTGCGCGCTTCGTCCATCAGGCCCTCGCGACGCAGCTTTTCAGCCAGTTGCGCCACTTGTTGACGCAGCAGACCCTCCCCCGCCAGCGAAAACGAGCGAGCGACAAAGCTCATGCGGCCCGTGGCCTTATAGAGATTGAAGCTGCCCTTAAAGCTTACCTGCATGCCGTCGCGCAAGTCGAAGGTGCGCTTAAGGTAGGCGCCCTTCCAGATGATGCAGTCAACGGCGGCCGAATCGTCCTTGATCTGAAAGTAGCAGTGGCCGCTTCGGGCGTTTGGGCCACGAAAACCCGTGACCTCGCCCAGAACGCTCAGCTGCGGAATGGCATCGAGCGCACCGGCGGCGATCTCTACCGCCTGGCTCACGCTGAGCTCTTTACGCTCTTGCTCGTCCGAACCGTCGAACTCGGCGGAAACGCTATTGCCGGTTAGATTCCAGCCTGCCACGCAGCCTCCTTTCGTCATCGTGCACAAGGGCTCCGGCCCTGCGCAAATTCAAGTCCAACACATAGTACAGCGCCGCGGGGACACAAATCCCCGCGGCGCCCAGCAACCCAATTTGTTATCGGTTGGAGTTTCTGTTGTAGCGAGCCATAAGATAGAGCAGCTGAATAATCGAGGTGAGCGCCGCAGCCACATAGGTAAGCGCGGCGGCCGTCAGCACCTTCTTGGCACCGTTGACCTGTTTGGAGCTCATGCCCGACTGCTCGATATACGCCACGGCGCGGCGGCTGGCATCGATCTCGACCGGCAGCGTAACCAGCTGGAACAGCACACTAAACGAGAAGAAGACCAGCGCGAGGGTCGTGAGCCCCGCGATGTTCATGAACAGGCCCATGAGCAGCACGATGGTCCAGGTGTTCTGGGTAAAGTTGACGACGGGGACCAAAGCGGTGCGTACCTTCATCATGGCATAGCCGCTTTGACGCTGCGCGGCATGGCCTGCCTCGTGACAAGCGACAGCAACGCTTGCGACCGAGCCGCCCGAACAGTTGGAATCCGACAGATACAGGTTGTTGTCCTGCGGGTTGTAATGATCGGTGAGCTCGCCAGCAACGCCCTTGATGCCCACGGCACTACAACCGTTGGCATCGAGCATGCGGCGAGCGACCGTGGCGCCCGTATCGCCGTCCGAGCGCACCTTAGACCACGTCTTGTACGTCGAGTTGATATAGCTCTGCGCAGCAAGGCCAAGCACCGTGCAGACAAGAACAACCAGCAGGTACAGCGAGTCGATACCAAAGCCGTATCCATAGTAATAGGGCATGCGAATTCCTCCGAATCGAGTTACACGTTGGAGGCATTTTACCCACTCAGCCGACTAGGCTTCCTTACAGCAATTCAATTTTGCCATCTTTGACCGTCAACCCCATATTGCCCGAGAGCAAATCGTCCAGGCGCGAGCCCACGAGCTCAAAACGCCAGCCTTCGCGCAGGGGACTCTGCTCGGGGTGCTCAATATAGTCGGCCAGGTCATCGCGCGAGGCAATGACCGAGGTCGCCACGCCCGAGCGTTCGGCAACCAGGCGGATGAGCGCGTACATCAGGTCCGTCACGCTCTCCAACTCCGGAGAGATCTGGCGATGCCCGCGCACCATGAGCGGCAGGCGATCGTGCGGGCAGCTTGCGCCGCGCTTGATGGCCATGAGCGCACCGTCCACGTCGCGCTCCCCCAGCTGATCGGTGCCGCGGATGCTGCGGAACTCCTCAACGCGCACGGGATTGCGCTTAACGAGCGCAAGCAGCGTGTCGTCGGACATGACCCACTTGCGCGGGATGTTACGGCGCTCGGCGCGGTCCTCGCGCCAGGCGGCGAGCTCGCGCGCGATGCCCAGCTGGTGGCGGCTGCACGAGTTGATGCGCTTGACCTTGCGGAATGCCTCGTGACGGTCGGCGCGATAGTGCGACTCGTCAGCCAGCGGGCGTAGCTCGTCGAGCACCCAGTCAACACGGCCCAGCTCGCGCAGGCGACTCATCATCTCGGTATAGGCGACGATCAGGTACTTGACGTCATCGATCGCGTACTCGATCTGTTTGTCGGTCAGCGGGCGACGCGACCAATCGGTCAGTGACTCGGTCTTGGGCAATGAGACGCCGCAAAACGTCTGCACGAGCGCACCGTAGGAAATCTGCTGGCGCTCGCCCAAAAAGGCGGCGGCCACCTGCGTATCGAAAATCGGACGCGGCAGCACGCCTACGGTATGGAGCATAACCTCCATATCCTGCGAGCAGGCGTGGAAGACCTTGGTCACACTCTCGTCGGCCATAAGCTCGGCCAGCGGCGATAGGTCGTCGATTACCAGGGGATCGACCGCGACGCTCTCGGCAGGGGTGGCAATCTGAACCAAACACAGACGCGGATGGAACGTGCGCTCGCGCAAAAACTCGGTATCGACGGCAATCGCGTCGAACTCACGGGCGCGCTGGCAAAAGTCGAGTAGAGCCTGATGTGTGGAAATGTACATATCAACCCATCGAATAAGGTTAGGCCCGAAAAACACGGGTAGGATATCGGCATTGCCTTACAACTATACTCGGTTAGTCACAGAACGGGAACGTAAGTATGCGCTGCCTTATCATCCACAACCCGGCATCGGGCCCCAGCTCAGATGAAATCTACGCATTCACGCACGCCCTCGCGCAGGGCGGCGACGAGGTCGTGATGCGTTTTATCGGCGATGGTATGGAACCCGAGGATGCCGTGGCGGACGTGCGCGAATTCGATCGCGTGGTCGTTTCGGGCGGCGACGGCACCGTCTCCAACGTGCTCGACCAGATGCGCGGGTGCGGTGTCCCCACGCTCGTCTTCCCCTCCGGCACGGCCTGCCTGTTCTTCAACAACATTGGCAACGCCCCCGAAGCCGCGGCGCTCGCCAAGGCCTGCCGCGCCGGTCGCACGGTCAAAGTGGACATGGGCGAGCTCTTTTGGCTCGACGAGGACGGCAACGAGAAGCGCCACGGCTTTATCATCATCGCCGGCTCGGGCTTCGACGCCGAGATCATGATGAAGGCCGCCCCCACCAAAAACGACATCGGCGAGATCGCCTACTTCCTCTCCGCGCTCGCCACGCCCAACCCCACGGTGGCGCACTTTACGATTGAGCACGACGGCATTGTCGAGGAGCTCGACGGCATTTGCTGCATGGCCGGCAACACCTCGGTCATCCAAAACGACATCAACCTGTTCCCCGACTGCCGCATGAACGATGGCATGGTCGACATTGCGGTCATCGAACCCGTAAAAACTGTGCAGCTTCTACCGACTGTGATCACCGCCGCACTCGACCCCGCCGGCAAGGTACTCGGGCGCCCGCAGTTCAAGATCATCCAGACCAAGGAAGCCAAGATCACCTGCACCCCGTCGCTGGGCATGCAGTTCGATGGCGAGATCATCTCCAGCAACTCAGGCGTCTTTGGTGCCCGCGCACTTCCGCAATGCCTCGACCTCATCGTCGATGAATTCTCACCGCTTGGTAAATAGGAGGACCCCATGAACGACAATCCCCTGATCGGCTTTATTGTCATCGTCTTGGCCATGCTCGTCGGTTACGCCATCAACGTGATTCACCGCCGAAAGAAGTAATTCCACATTGGTCTGATATTCATCCAATTATCGTCTCTCCCGTTGTTTATGCAAATCCTAAACAGCGGGAGAGTTTTCTTTTTGACCGCCGTCTAATGCTTTATTCAGCTACAGTAAATGCAGGGTGCCTTTATTTAACTAAAGCCATAAAATGAGTATTATTATCCGTTCATCGTATATTTCTTCACGCTCATCGAGTAAAAGCTGTTGTCGAATGAATACTCTTTACACTTCCTTTAGGCTAATAGATGTATTTATTAGCTGAAATCCTGCACGGTTCCGCGGGGTTTCAACGGTTGGGAGGGATTATGAGGTTTACTCATCCTGTCAACACGCTCAAAAAGCTCGGCTGCGGCCTTGCGTTTGGAGCAGCGGCCATCATGGCCATGCCGACTTCGGCACTCGCCTGCACCCAGATCTACATGGGCAGCAAGCTCACGGCAGACGGCAACACGTACTACGGCCGTTCCGAGGACTTCGGTCCGCGCTATGTCAAGCACTTTGGCATTGAGCCCGCACACAAGGACGGCAACGAGTACACCTCGGTCGAGTCCGGTTTTGAGTACAAGTCCAAGGGCGCAACCTACCGCTACACCTTCGTTCGCGACAACCCCTCACAGTGGGAAGATCGCTACGACGCATATTCCGAGGCAGGCATCAACGAGAAGGGCGTCTCCTGCTCTGCCACGTTGAGCACCTCCTATAACGAGAAGGCCGAAGAGGCCGACCCCATCACCGAGGAGACTGGCATTGGCGAGTACAGCTATGCCAGCGTCATCCTGGGCGAGAGTGCCACGGCCCGCGAGGGCGTCGAGCTCATCGGCAGCCTGATTGACGAGCAGGGCGTCTGCTCCAACGACCAGATCATCATCGCCGACAGCACCGAGACCTGGCTGTTCGCCGCGCTTTCCGGCCATCAGTGGATTGCCATGAAGCTCGCCGATGATATCGCCTCGCTCAACCCCAACATCGGCAACCTCACCTATAACGTCGACCTCGATGACACCGAGAACTGTCTCCATTCCGAGGGCATTGAGTCCATGCCTAAGGAGAAGGGCTTTGCCGAGTACACCGACGGCAAGTTCGACGTCGCCAAGACCTACGGCGAGGAGATCAGCGAGGCTGGTATGCACCAGTGGTCGCGCTATATCCAGGGTCGCGATTACTTCATGGCTCCGCTTGCTGAGGGCACCGACTACGAGATCGTCAAGGACGAGCGCGAAGACGCTCGCGCGACGACCGGCGCTCTGGTCCACGAGATGCAGCCGCTGTTCTTCCAGCCCGGCAAGTCCGACTGGAACACCTTTGAGATGATTCGTTCCTTCGCCGCCCGCGGCGAGAATGTCGCCGGCCTCAACGCCAACACCGACGGCGCCTATGCCATCGGCTCCAACCGCAACACCGAGATCCACACCTTCCAGATCCGTCACGGCATGGATCCCGAGATCGCGACCATTCAGTGGGAGATGCTCTCCAACGCCGAGTTCTCCGTCGCCATCCCTCTCTACTCCGCACTGCTCACCGAGGTCAGCCCCTACTTCAGCGATCAGGATGTCTCCTTCGATCACTGCGAAGAGGAAGACGTCGTGAACAACGAGGAGCCCAAGAACTCCATCAACTACGTCCTCATGGACATCAACACGCTCGCCTATGAGAACCGCGACCACTGCGCCACCGGCGTCCGCGCCTATCTCGACGCCCTGCAGAAGGAACTCATCGAGCAGAACCTGACCGTCGACGAGGCCATGCAGGCCGAAGAAGGCACCGAAGCCCGCACCGCCCTAGCCAACAAGGCCGGCAAGGCTGCAACCAAGAACACCTATGTTAAGTGCAAGGCCATGCTCGAGGAGATGCGTGACTACCTCCAGGAGGGCGACTTCTCCGAGGAGTTCGTCCCGAGTGACTACGATGCCGACAACGACTGCCTGGTCGAGTCCATCACCTACGCCGACGAGGCCCTTTCCGATGAGGACGTGGCCGAGCCCGAGGCCGAAGAGGAAGAGGTCACCGAGGAGAAGTCCGAGGGCAACAACATGGCCGCCATGGCCGTTGGCGCCGTCGTCATCATCGGTGTCTGCGCCTACGTGATCTATCGTCGCAAGAAGGCCTAAGGCCCTCATGTCCTAGCTGAGCGGGCAAGGCAGCAATGGCAGGCTCGCCCGCTTAACCCGCCTTTTGACCGACGGGAAACCCGCCTGAAATCTTTTCAAAAAAGATTTCCCCGCACACACTTTGCTGTGCTATAGTGCAGCGCAACAGCAACTAGGTGCGACCGTACCATGGCATCACGAAAGGAGCCACCGACATGAAGAACGCGATGAAGTCTCTCAACAACTGGTGGTGGCGTGATGCGAATACGATCGGTCGACAGTGAGTCCCTCACGCCTGTTTTTGCGCTCTAGGTGATTGGAAGGCCTCCGGTTTCGACCGGGGGCCTTTTTCTATCTCGAGCCCGATCGCATTCGCATCACGCGCCTCCGCTTTTCCCCTGCGCTTCCCTTCAGAAAGGATTTTCACCATGTCTCAGAACACCACCGCCACCCAGCCCCGCACCGTCCAGACCGCCGACCACGGCAAACTCGACGTCCGCGCTCTCGTCCTGCTCGCCATCCTGCTTGCCGCCGGCTTCATCCTCAACTTCACCGTCGGCAAGGCCATCTCAGGCATCTCGGGCGGCATGATCAGCCCCGAGTTCATCATCTCGGCCTTCTGCCTCACCATCCTGGTCGTTCGCCCCAACATCGGCCAGGCGCTCGTCATTGGCCTCATCTCGGCTGCCGTGATCCAGATCACCACCACTTCGCCGTTCGTTGATTTTGCCGCCGAGGGCATCGCCGCCATGCTCATGGCCGGCATCGTCAATGCCGCCGGCAAGAACGGTCAGGTCAAGCCCGCGATCGCCATTGTCGCAACCTTCCTGACCACCTTTGTCTCCGGCGTCATCTTCATGGTCATCAAGATGGCCATGCTCGGCGTGGTCGGCGAGCTCGCCGCCGCTATGCTGCCCGTCGTCGCCATGACCGCCGTCTTTAACGCCATTCTGGTCGGCGCCCTCTACTTGCCCATCCAGAAGGCCCTTAGGCTCAACTAACCCGTTCGGCTTTACGAGCCACCCCATCTTGGCGTTCATTCGTCGCTCGCGTGCCCAAGTACGCTTCGTTCCTCTTTCGCGCCAACCTGGGGCCCCTCGTAAAGCCGTCTCCGTGCTTCACCACCAAAGACCGTCCCAAACAACGAGCTTTTTTGGGACGGTCTTAAACAACTGGTCATTTAAGACTGTCCCCAATGACTATGAAAGGTATCCATGGAAACGATCATCAACGTCGACGATGTCTCGTTCTCCTATGGCACGCAGACCGAGCAGGCGCTCAGCCACATCTCGCTCAGCGTGAACAAGGGAGATTTCATCGGCATCATCGGGCCCTCGGGTGCCGGCAAGTCCACGCTTACCGCCTGCCTGTCGGGTGCCGTGCCCCACCACTACACCGGCACGTTCTTTGGGTCCGTCATGGTTGACGGCCACGACACCTGCGAAGTCTCGCTCACCGACGTGTCGCAAATCGTCGGCAGTGTGCTGCAGGATATCGACACGCAGATGGTCGCTTCGGTCGTCGAGGACGAGATGCTCTTTGGCCTCGAGAACTTTGGCGTTCCCCACGACCAGATCGAGCAGCGCGTGAGCGAAACGCTCGAGACCGTCGGCATCAGCGACCTGCGCGACCGCGAGATCGCCACCCTCTCGGGCGGACAGAAGCAAAAAGTGGCCATCGCCGCCATTCTCGCCATGCGTCCGCGCGTCTTGGTTCTCGACGAGCCCACCGCGGCACTCGACCCCGCCAGCTCCACGCTGGTTTTCGAGACCCTGCGTGAGGCCAACCGTGCACTCGGCATCACCATCGTCGTCGTTGAGCAAAAGGTCGCCCTGCTTTCGGAGTACTGCAACCGCGTGCTCGTGCTCAATCATGGCGAAATCGCGCTACAGGGCGAGCCGCACGAGGTCTTCGCACACGCCGATGAGCTCCGCGCCATCGGCGTCGATTGCCCGCGTGTCACGCGCATTTTCAACAGCCTCGAGGCCGACGGCCTGGCCAGCGGCACCCCCTGTTTGGATGTTGATGAGGCCGAGCGCCTGATTTCGGGCATCGTCGACCCCGTACACGCGGCCATCGAAGCCCAGGCGCCCGCCGGTTCCCCGCATGCACCGTCGTTGCGCCCTCATGCCAAGGACGCCGAACCCGTACTCACCTTCGACCATGTTGAGTTTGCCTATCCCAATGGCGGAGCCGCCGTACACGACCTTAGCCTGACGCTCTATCCTGGCGAGCTCGTGGGCATCGTCGGCCAGAACGGTGCCGGCAAGACCACGCTCACCAAGCTGCTCACAGGCCTGCTTAAGCCCGCCTCGGGCAGCGTGCGCGTCACGGGACTGGATACCGTAGCCGTTCCCACGAGCCGTATCGCCCGCGAAGTCGCGACCCTCTTCCAAAACCCTGACCGTCAGATCTGCAAGGACACCGTGCTCGACGAGGTCGCCTTTGGCCTGGAGCTTGGCGGCATGGACCGTGCCGAGGCTCTGCGTCGCGCCCAGCTCGTCATCGACCGCTTTGGTCTGCCCGCCGACGAGGCACCGTTCTCGCTTTCGCGCGGCCAGCGACAAATGGTGGCGCTTGCCTCCGTCGTAGTGGTTGAGCCCAAGATCGTCGTGCTCGACGAGCCCACGAGCGGCCTTGATTACCGCGAGTGCATGACCGTCATGGAAACAGTGCGCACCATGGCCGAGCGCGGTTGCGCCGTTATCATGGTCTGCCACGATATGGAAGTCGTCTCGGATTTTGCCGAGCGCATTGTGGTAATGGCCGACGGTCGCATCCTCGACCGCGGCCGCACGCACGAGCTATTCTCGAACATCGATCTCATGCGGCGTGCCTACGTGGAGCCTCCCCAGGTTATTGAACTCTCGCGCCGTCTGGCATCTTCCGTCTCGCCCGCTTTTGCGCAGGTGAGCGAGGTCACCGATGTCGTTCGAATTACCAAGGAGATGGTCCACCGTGGTTAACGTCATCGACTACATGCCGGGTGACACGCTGCTGCATCGCCTGAATCCCGTCGTCAAACTGGGCCTCGCCGCCGCCATCATCGTCGGCATCTTCTTGTCCGACACCTACATGGCGCTGCTGGGCTTTTTGGCACTCACCCTTGCACTGGGTGCCTATGCCGGCGTCGTCGATCGTCTGCTCTCGCTGCTCAAGTTGCTGATTCCGCTCGCGCTTATCATGCTGGTGCTCCAGCTAGCCTTTATGCGCGATGGCAACGTGGTGTGGGGCTTTATCACCGACACGGGCCTCATCACGGGATCGAAGGCCTGTCTGCGCCTGCTGGGTGTTGCGTTACCACTCATCCTCATGCTCATGGTGACCAAGCTCAACGACCTTGCCAACGCCTGCGTCGAGGTGCTGCACGTGCCGTATCGCTATGCCTTCACCTTCACCACGGCACTGCGCTTTGTGCCGGTGTTTGGTCAGGAGATGAACGCCATCATGGAGGCGCAGACCGCACGCGGCGTCGAGTACGACACCAAGAACCCCATCAAGAAGCTTAAGCTCATGCTGCCACTGTGCGTGCCGCTGCTCATCTCGAGCGTGGGCAAGACCGATGCCACAGCCTTGGCGGCAGAACAGCGCGGCTTCTATCTGCGTACGCGCACCAGCTCGTACAAGCGCTACCCCATCAAGGGCCTGGACATCGCCGTGCTCATCGTCAGCATCGCCCTCATCGCCATCGGCTTCCTGTTCTAGTTCACCACCGACAGCAACCGCCCAACGCAAAAGGCCTCGGCTCGCACCAAACGAGCCGAGGCCTTTACTGTTTCACCAGATAAAACCTACCAAAATTAACCTGCCCATTTCTGGCAGGTCGGAAGCTAGAGGCGGTAGGGGGCGCCGCTGCGGATGATGGATTCGCGCACCAGGACATCCATGGCGTCGAGGGTGATCTCGGGCATCTCTCGGTACTTCTGCAGCACCGATAGCTCGGTGCAGGCCAGAATGACGCGGTCGCAGCCGCTACGGGCGAACTCCCACATCACGCGGTCGAACTTATCCATATCGGGCTCACGTCCGGCCTTCACATCATCGTAGATAAGCGACATCACATCGTTCTGACGTTTCTCGCTGGGGTAGACGACCTCAACACCCGCAGCCTTACATTCGCGGCCGTAGACGCCCGCGCCCACGGTTCCGTCGGTGCCCATGATGCCAATCTTGTGCACCGGCTCGGCCGGCATACTCAGGTTGGGGTCGAACTCGCACTCCCCCATCACCGCACCGGCCAGAGCATAGCGCACCGACTCACGCGGCATGTGGATAATCGGCACCTTCGTAAACGACTGGATCTGGTCGTAGAAGTAGTGTGACGTGTTGCAGGGAATGGCAATGTGCGCACAGCCCAGCGACTCGAGCGCCTGGGCACACTCTTTCATGGTCGCCAGCAGCTTGGCATGCTCGCCGGTCTTAATGGCCAGCGTGCGGTCGGGCATGGTCGACTTGGAGAGCACCACCATGTCGATATGTTCCTGATCGCAGGCAGCAGCCGTATGACGCACCACCTGGTCGTAGTAATACGACGTGGCCTCGGCGCCCATGCCGCCGATAACTCCCAGCTTTTCCATCGCCGCCTCCTTGGTGACGCTTGCGCAATTGCGCGTATCATACCCGCGCCCGCCCGATGCAAACCGGACGGGCGCCGCGCTCATCTACTTGTAATACGTCTTGAACAGCTTAAAGTGGCGCAGCTTGGTGTGCCACATGCGCAGCCAGCGGTTAAAGACAAAGTCGCCCTTCATAAACGAAGGGTCGGCGCCCTTGCCTTCCTTGTCCAGGCGATGCACCTTAGCGCGCAGCTCGGGATCCTTGACGTACTTGTCGACGACGCCCATGGGGACGACCATCCACAGCGCCTCGTCCTGCGCCGTCACAAACTCCGGCTCAAACGGGCGGTTGAACACATACTCGTCCACCACATACTTGGCAACGTTAAAGCCACTGTTAGTGACATAGTAGTTGCTGCGGCCCTGGCGCGTGTTGAAATCGAAGAACTTAAACGAGCCGTCGCGCTCGTCGTACTTAACGTCAAAGTTGGAATAGCCCACAAAGTGAAGGTCCTCGAGCAACTTGCGCACGCCGCCCATGAGCTCGTCATTGGGCTCGGTGATGATACAGGCGTGGTTGCCGACACCGTGAGGCTGATGCTCCTCGAGCAGCACATGGCCCAGGCACATCATGCGCACCTTGCCGTTCCGGTCGGAATAGCTGGTGAGCACGCGCATGTACTCGTCGTTGCCGGGCACGCGATCCTGCAAGATCAGGTCGTCGGTGTAGCCGCTGGCATATGAATCGCGAATGACCTGTTCCAGCTCGGCGCGGTCGGCAATCTCATAGGCCTTCTTCTGGCCCTCGAACTCATGCTGCCACCACATGATGCCGTCAGAAGGCTTCAGAATCATCGGGTAAGGAAAATCGATCTGGTCGAGCACTTCGGTAGGCGCCTCACCCTGGGCATTGAGCATCGCCATGGTGAAGGTAAAGGTATGAGGATAGGGCACGCCATGCTTCTCGCACAGCTCGTAGAAGATCTCCTTCTTCTGGCACTGCTCGAGCATGCTATAGGGAGCGTAAGGCGCGACGATGTTATCCGCCAACTCATGGGCATCCTTGGCCTGAGCCACGAGGGCAACATAGTTATCGCCACAGCCCACAAGGACGATCGTCTTATCGGCATACGCTTGGGCAATGCCGTTGACGGTTTTGAGCATCACGGGCATGGTGTCGATATCCACGTTGGGCGTGTAGTCGATAATCTGGCTGCGGTACGCGGGGCCCGTCTGATACTTGCCAAAGACCAGACTCTTGACCTGGTACTCCTCGTAGAAGGCGCGCGCCACCGAATAGGCGTTGATGTCGCCACCGAGCAGCACGGGAATGAACTCGCGCTCTGTAAATTGCAATGCCATGGAAACTTCCTATCATGAACTGCCCACACAACGGGCGGTCTTTGCGCAACTGATTTATTTTAGCGTGCCAAACCGCCGGCGCCCAAAGCTCCACCGTATCTATGGCAATCGACGCAATCGTCCAGCACGAAGACGGCGCTCACCGTTGTATGACAATGAGCAATGAACCTACCATTGTTGTAGGATTCAGCGTATTGACATCCTCGAACGAAAGGCGCGCACGTGCCCCAAGACCATCCGACCGATAATCCTATCCTCAATGCCGCGAAGCGCGAGCTGGCGGAACGCGCACAAACGGCCGTTCCCCTGCGCACGGCAAACGATGCCTACGACAGGCCCGCCCGCATCGTCTCGATCAACACGTCGGCGCGCAAGGGCACACGCAAGTCGCCCGTCGCCAATGGGCACGACACCGTTATAGAGCAATTTGGCCTCGCCACCGATGCGCACGCCGGACATTGGCACCGCCAGGTCTCTTTTTTAGCCGCGGAGTCCATCCAGACGGCGCAGGCACGCGGGCTCGACGTACACGAGGGTGACTTTGGAGAGAACTTCACCACGCAAGGCATCAACCTGCTCTCGCTCCCCTTGGGCACACAGCTCAAGCTTGGAAGCGACGTGCTCGTCGAAATCAGCCAAATCGGCAAGGTCTGCCACACCCGTTGCGCCATCTACTATCTCGCTGGCGACTGTATCTTTCCCCACGAGGGCGTTTTTGGCGTGGTACTAAAGGGCGGAGAGGTCCATATCGGCGACGATATCCAGGTAGTCAAACTCGGCGACGGCACCTGTTCGTTCACCCCTGCCGAGGCGCTCGAAGAGATTGAGCAGGCTCGCCAGGAGGGCACGCTGTAGTTGTAAAACCCCACGTTGAGATAGCTTTTACAGCCAAAAACCCTCACAAACAGGCCCCCGTAACGTTAAAGTTGAACTCTATGGTTTCTCAACAATTCATCATAACTGCAGGTCAAAGCCAAAGCCTCAAGTTCAACTTGACCCTTTGGAACCTTTAAGGTTCAAGTTGAGGTCGAAAGCAGTAGTAGAATACCGTTCGAACCATAACCTACGATTGATTGCAGAGGGACTGGATGCAGCATTCGAATCATCGCACCGCAGCGCTCATTGCGTCGAAGCCGGCTCGTATCATCACGAGCGCCGCGCTCGCCGTTGCGTTGACGGCCTCGCCGATGCTCTCCCCCGTTGCGGCGTATGCCGCCTCGCAGGCAACGCAGGACCAGCTTTCCGCAGCCCAGCAGAAGATCGAAGCCGCCACGAGCGCCTACAACGACGCCCGCACCAAACTCGATGACCTGCAAAAGCAGATTGACTCCAATGAGGCAAGCATCGAGGAAATCGAGGCCAAGCTTCCCGAGCAGCAGGCCAAGGCAAGCTCTGCCATGCGCGATCTGTACAAGTATCAGAAGGGCACCAACCCCATCGTGAGCTTCCTGGTCAACGCGCAGAGCCTGGGTGAGTTCATCACGACCTGCAAATACACCAATCAGATCACGAGTTCGAGCGTCGACGAGATTGAAGAGCTCAATAACATGCAAACCGAACTCGAGCAGAACAAGGCCGAGCTCCAGCAGGCCAAGTCTCAGCTTGAGGCAGAGCAGAAAAACGCCGAGGATGCGCTGGCACAGGCCCAGCAGCTCCGCAGCGAGGCACAGGCAAAAGCCGAGCAGGAAAATGCCGCCGAGCTTGCCAAGCTTGAGGCCGATAAGGCCGCTGCCGCCGAGAAGCTCTCGGGCGAGGGCGTAAGCGGCAGCAATTCCAGCAGCCAGGCCACCAACACCAACACCACCATCGACACCACGGTGAACAACTCCAATACCGGTAGCTCCGATTACGATTCGTTCATTAATGAGTGGACGAGCCGCATCGACAATTATCTCGCCGGCTCCCCCATGGCAGGCCAGGGCTATAACTTTGCCGTCGCCGCTTGGAATACCGGTGTCGATCCCCGTTGGTCCCCCGCCATCGCCTGCATCGAGAGCACCAAGGGTGCTTATTGCGCCAATTCTTATAACGCCTGGGGCTGGAGTGCACGTGGCGGCGGTTGGCGCAGCTTTGGCAGCTGGAGCGAGGGCATCTCCGCTCACGTTGCCTATCTGGGCGCCAACTACGGCTCCACCCTTACCCCGGCTGCGGCCAAAAAGTACTGCCCGCCCACGTGGCAGGACTGGTACAACAAAGTCGCCGCTCAGATGAACCGCATCTAAGTGCAACTGCAAAGGGCCCCGACGGGGCCCTTTTCTTTTAGGTAGCGGAGGTATCGACGACGCCGCTCGCATTGGCAACCGCGACTATGACGATCATGCATAGGAGCAGCACACCCAATGCCTTGAGCCAGAGTTTCGCGAGTTTCTTGCCGCGATAGCTGTCGAGCAGTGCGAATCGCCGACGAAGACGGCGCTTATCGAGCAGCGCAAAATGCATAAGCACCATAAGGCCATCGACAAAGAAAAAATACTCGATTATGAGAAGCCACGTCGGGTAGCTTTGGTTTGCTCCGGTGGGGTGAAAGACGGCAAAGTGACTTCCGGCAAAGAACACAAGCAGCGAGAAGCAGACGAGCGTATTCCAAATGCGCCCCAGAGACTCCGGAACGCGAGAGAGCAGACCGCATGCAACGGAGGCGGCAGGCCTAGGAAGCCCTGCGGGGTTCTGGAGCCCTTGGGGCGTCAACACCGTCTCCGAGTCTGGAGTACGGACAGGCGCAGGCGCAGGAGGCCGCACGGGGCGACTCAGATCGTATGCCGTGCGCGTCGCCCGTCCCAACGCTTCCGCGCTCGCAAAACGCTTGGCCGGGTCGAGCGCCATCGACATGCAGACGGCATCGGCAAGTGGAGTGGGAATGACGCGCGCCTCGCATTGCTCGCGCATGTCGAGCCCTGGTTTAGGGTCGACTCCCGTCAAGCAGAAGAACAACAGGGCGCCAAGTGCGTAGACGTCGCTTCGCACGCTCGTCTGCCCAAACCCATACTGCTCGGGTGGCGCATAGGGCCGTGTCCCAAACTTGACGGTATCGGCATCGGCGCCATCGCGCCATACGCGCGCGATCCCCAAGTCGATAATCACCAGCGATGAAAACGTCAGGCCGTCACCAGGCGTATAGTTGGCACCAGTCACGATGATATTCGACGGCTTGAGGTCGCGATGGATCACCGGCGCCGAAGTCTCCCCCGCCATTGCAAAACCGGCGTGGAGCTCGCCCACGGCATCGCATAGGGCAGGATACAATTCACGCGCATAATCGGGGGTGGCTCCCAGACGGTCCACCAGCGCCCCGAACGTCTCCCCTTCGATGTATTCCATAACCACGTTGAGCTCGTCGCCCACACGACGACAATCGACGATTCTGGGCAGGTGCTCAAAACGCCTGCCTGCCCGCTGAGCGGCAAACAGACGCTCGTATGCCCCGCCGATTTGAGCCGAAGCATCGATGCGTTTGCGGACAAAGGGGCCGAGCGAGCCACCGCCGGTTCCTTCAAAGTACACGAGCTCGGTTGCTTCAACGGACGAGCGCTTAAGTACATGCTCCACGCGATAGCTGTCGTCACGATCGAGCGACGCCAGGTGCTCGGCAAGCGCTGCGGTCAGCTCATCATCGGAATATGTTGGGCTCTGAGTATCCATAGCGTCCATAATAACGCAGGGCGCGGACGCCCCATGACGCCCGTACCCTGCA
>CABUJN010000031.1:0-22253 GCA_902491935.1 uncultured Collinsella sp. | reverse complement strand
AAACTCCAGTACTGTACCACAACCCCCGACACTCCCCCATCAGCCATTTGATGACGAGGTAGAAATAGCGCAAAAAAGAGGGTTGCCCGGTTGTGGACAACCCCCTTACTAGAAAACGGTATTTGTTTTCTATTAGGCCTCGGTTGCGAGTACGCGACCAGTCATCTCGGCGGAAGGCTCAATACCTGCCATGGTGAGCATGGTCGGAGCGATATCGGAAAGACGGCCGTCCTCGATACCGGTGAGCTGTGCCTTCTCATCAACGATGATGAACGGCACGCGGTTGGTGGTGTGAGCCGTGAACGGATGCTTGGAACCGTCGGAAGCAACGTCAAACATGTGATCGGCGTTGCCGTGGTCGGCGGTAATCAGCGCAAAGCCGCCCTTAGCGAGAATCGCCGGGACAACCTTGGACAGGGCATCGTCAACAGCCTCGACGGCCTTAACGGCGGCGTCGAAGACACCGGTGTGACCAACCATGTCGCAATTCGCGAAGTTCACGATGTAGAAATCAGCGCGATCCTCGTTGATGGCAGCGACAAGCTTCTCGGTAACCTCGGGAGCGCTCATCTCGGGCTGCAGATCGTAGGTAGCGACCTTGGGGGAAGCGACGAGTACGCGCTCCTCGCCCTCCTTGGGCTCCTCGATGCCGCCGTTGAGGAAGAACGTCACGTGGGCGTACTTCTCGGTCTCGGCGGTGTGCAGCTGCTTCAGGCCATTGGCGGCGATAACGTCGGCCAGGACGTTCTCGGGGAACGTCTTGGGGAAGGCGACCTCGACGTCAAACGTCGGATCGTACTCAGTCATCGTCACAAAGTGCGAAAGCTTGATCTGCTCGCGCTCAAAGCCGTCGAACTCCTTGTCCGTGAACACGCGGGTCATCTGACGGGCGCGGTCGGGACGGAAGTTGAAGAATATGGCCGCGTCGCCCTCGTGGATGCCCTCGTTGTGGGCAGCGAAGGGCTCGACGAACTCGTCGCCGCGCGGATCCTTCTCATAGTAGGCCTTGATACCGGCAACGGGGTCGGTATCAGCATCGGACGCGTTGACCATGACGTCGTAGGCGCGCTGGATGCGCTCCCAACGATTATCGCGGTCCATGGCCCAATAACGGCCCGAGACGGTGGCAACGCGAGCGTCGCAACCGGTCTCCTCGGAAATCTTAGCCAGGAAGGCGCAGAACTCACTCATGTAACCGGCACCGGACTGCGGGTCAACGTCGCGGCCATCCATGAAGGCGTGGACGCGAACGGTCTTGACACCGTGCTCGGCAGCCATCTTGACCAGAGCCTCGACGTGGTTCATGTGAGAATGAACACCGCCAGGGCTCATAAGGCCCATGAGGTGGAGAGTCTTGCCGTCAGCCTTGACGTCGTCCATAGCCTTGACGAAGACCTCGTTCTTGGCGATGGAGCCATCCTTGATGGCGTTGTTGATGCGCGAAAGCTCCTGGAACACGATGCGGCCGGCACCGATGTTGAGGTGACCCACCTCGGAGTTGCCCATCTGGCCGTCGGGAAGGCCCACGTCCTCGCCCGAAGCACCGAGCGTGGTGTGGGGGTACTTCTCGTACAGGCCATCAAGGAAGGGCGTCTTGGCAGCGGCGACGGCATTCTCGCCATCGGCCGGAGCAAGGCCGCAGCCATCCATGATAATCAGGAGTGCAGGAAGATGACGTTGTGCCATATGTCCTACTCGCCTGCCTTGACGACCATAGAGGCGAAGTCGGCAGCCTTGAGCGAAGCGCCGCCCACGAGGGCGCCGTCAACGTCGGGCTTGGCGACGAGCTCGGCGATGTTGCCGGGCTTGGCGGAACCGCCATACAGCACGCGGATGCCGTTGGCGAGCTCCTCGCCGAACATCTCTTTGAGGGTCTCACGGATAGCACCGCAGACCTCCTGAGCGTCCTCGGCGGTAGCGGTCTTGCCGGTGCCGATGGCCCAGATGGGCTCGTAGGCGACGACGACCTGCTTGGGGCAGGTGATCTCAAGACCAGCAAGGCCAGCCTTGACCTGGTTCACGACGTGCTCGACATAGGTGCCAGCCTCGCGGACCTCGAGGGACTCGCCGCAGCAGAAGACGGGAACAAGGCCGGCGGCAACGAGAGCCTTGGCCTTCTTGTTCTGGTCCTCGTCGGTCTCGTGGAAGTAGTCGCGACGCTCGGAGTGACCGATGATGCAGTAGGTGCAGCCAGCGGACTTGAGCATGTCGCAAGAGGACTCACCGGTGAAGGCACCCTTGGCCTCCCAGTACACGTTCTGTGCGCCGAGGGCGATGGGGGCAGCCTGAATGCGGTCATGAACCGTGGTGATGTCGATGGTCGGAGGGCAGACGAGCACCTCGACGCCAGCCGGAACCTCGGGCAGAGCCTGAGCCAGCTCGTCAGCGAGCTTGGCGGCCTCGGCGACGTCGTTGTTCATCTTCCAGTTACCAGCGATAAGAAGGGTGCGATTAGGCATCGAGAAGCGCCTCCACTCCGGGCAGGGCCTTACCCTCGACGAGCTCCATGGAAGCGCCACCACCGGTGGAGATCCAGCTCATCTTGTCGGCCAGGTTGAACTTGTTGACAGCTGCGACAGAGTCACCACCGCCGATGATCGAGGTGCAGTCAGCCTCGGCGAGAGCCTCGGCGATAGCCTGGGTGCCGTGAGCAAAGTTGTCAAACTCGAAGACGCCCATGGGGCCGTTCCAGAACACGGTCTTGGCGCCCTTGACAGCCTCGGCATAGAGCTCCTCAGTCTTGGGACCGATGTCCATACCCTCACGATCGTCGGGGATAGCGTCGGAAGCAACAACCTCGGGGACAGCGTCCTCGCCAAAGTGATCGGCAACACGGTTGTCGATGGGGAGCAGGATCTTGACACCCTTCTCCTCGGCCTTCTTGAGCATCTCGCCGGCGCGCTCGACCCAGTCCTCTTCCTTGAGGGACTGACCGACGGACAGGCCCTGAGCCAGGAAGAAGGTGTAGGCCATGCCGCCACCGATGATCAGGGTGTCAGCGGAGTCGATGAGGTGATCGAGAACGCCGATCTTGGAGGAAACCTTGGAACCGCCGACGATGGCGACGAAGGGGCGCTCGGGCTCGGCGAAGATGCCGGTCAGCGTGTCGACCTCCTTCTCGAGCAAGAAGCCGGCGACGGCGGGCAGGTAAGCGGCGGGGCCCACGACGGAACCCTGGGCGCGGTGAGCGGTGCCGAAGGCATCGAGAACGAAGACGTCACCATAGGAAGCGAGCTTCTTAGCGATCTCGGGATCGTTCTTCTTCTCACGCTTGTCAAAACGGACGTTCTCGAGAACGAGGACCTTACCCGGCTCGACGGCGGCGACAGCCTCAGCAGCCTTCTCGCCGTAGGTGTCGGCGACAAAGGCAACGTCGAGACCAGAGAGCTCAGCGAGCTTCTTGGCGACGGGCTCGAGGGACAGCTCGGGCTGGAAGCCGGTGCCCTCGGGACGGCCGAGGTGGCTCATGAGGATGACGCGAGCGTTGTGCTCAACGAGGTAGTTGATGGTGGGCAGGGCAGCCTTGATACGGGTGGTGTCGCCAACGACGCCATCCTTGATAGGCACGTTAAAGTCAACGCGGACGAGAACGCGCTTTCCGTCGACATCGATGTCGCGGACGGTCTTCTTGGTAAAGGCCATGTTTGCTTCTACCTTTCGTACGTGTCTGCCTCCCATTACGGCAGACGATTTCTTATAAAAAGGGCGCGACCCTAGGGTGTAAGCCCTATAAGGCCGCGCCCTTCTTTAGACGCTCAACGAGCTATTCGCTAAAAGCTAAATTAAGCAACGAACTTCTCGAAGTACTTGATGGTGCGGACCATCTGAGAGGTGTAGGAGTTCTCGTTGTCGTACCAAGAGGTGACCTGAACGAGGGTCTGGCCGTTGCCGAGGTCAGAGCACATGGTCTGAGTGGCGTCGAAGATGGAGCCGTGGGTCTCGCCGACGATGTCACGGGAGACGATCTGGTCCTCGTTGTAGGCGAAGGTCTCGGGGATGGTCTCGGCGTAGGCCTTCATGGCAGCGTTGACCTCGTCGACGGTGACCTTCTTGTCAACGACGGCGTAGAGGTTGGTCAGCGAGCCGGTCGGCGTCGGGACGCGCTGGGCGGCACCGATGAGCTTGCCGTTGAGCTCGGGGAGAACCAGGCCGATGGCCTTGGCAGCGCCCGTGGTGTTCGGGACGATGTTCTCGGAGCAGGCGCGGGAGCGACGGAAGTTGCCCTTGCGCTGCGGGCCGTCGAGCGGCATCTGGTCGCCGGTGAAGGCGTGGATGGTGGTCATGATGCCGGACACGATGGGAGCGAAGTCGTTCAGACCCTTGGCCATCGGGGCGAGGCAGTTGGTGGTGCAGGAAGCAGCGGAGATGATGTTGTCCTCAGCGGTCAGCGTCTCATGGTTGACGTTGTACACGATGGTGGGCAGATCGCTGCCGGCCGGAGCGGAGACGACGACCTTCTTGGCGCCAGCGTTGATGTGGGCCTGAGCCTTAGCCTTGCTGGTGTAGAAGCCGGTGCACTCGAGAACGACGTCGACGTCAAGGTCGCCCCAAGGCAGGTTGTTGGCGTCGGCCTCCTTGTAGATCTTGATCTCCTTGCCGTCAACGGTGATGGAATCCTCGCCAGCAACGACCTCGTGATCGCGAGCGTAGTTGCCCTGCGTGGAGTCGTACTTCAGCAGGTAAGCGAGCATATCGGGAGAGGTGAGGTCGTTGATAGCGACGATCTCGGAGCCCTCATGACCGAACATCTGACGGAAGGCCAGACGACCGATGCGACCGAAGCCGTTAATAGCAACCTTTACTGCCATTGTGTCTCCTTTCGTAAGGCCCCCGCAAGCTACAGCGCCTGCCGTTGAGGCCCACAAACTAACCACTCGCCTAATATACCTTTTTTTTGACTTGAATTTCACGAGAATGCTCGAAATTGAAAATCAAATTTGCGTTAAAACGCTTTAAAGAATAAAATAGCAGCTAAATCCGTATATAAGTCGATACTTTAACCTACCTGTTTGCTTCAATGAGCTTTTCAAGCCGTAAAACACGATGGTAGAGGGCCGACTTCGACAAGGGAGGGTCAGCCATCTCCCCTAAATCACGCAGCGAAAGATCGGGATAGCGCTCGCGCAGGTCGCAAAAGACCGCCAAGGCATCCGGAAGCGCATCGCGAAGGCCTCGCTGCTCGAGCTCATCGATAAGCGCAAGCTGATGCTGGGCGGCACCCGCACTTCTGGTCTGGTTGGCGAGCTCGGCGTTCACGCGACGGTTCACATCGTTCTTAACCAACTTGACCGCGCGCGCCTCCTCAATCTCGGCAACGCTGCGCTTGGCACCAATCAGCTTTAATAGATGCTCGATTTCCTCGGCGCTCTTAATGTACACGGCATATGACCCCCGCCGTGCATTAACACGAGCATGGACCCCAATCTGCTCCAACAGATCGCAAAGCCCCTTGGCATATTGCTCGCCCTGCACAGCGACCTCCAAATGAAAATCGCCGCGTGGATCGGCCACGAAGCCGCCCGCGATGAGCGCGCCGCGGATATAGGCAAGCCTGCAGCAGGGACGGGCAACGATATGTCGGGGCACGCCGGCGACAAGTCCTCCCCTGCGGTCGAGGATGCCCAGCAGCACCAGAGCCTTATCCAAATCGGGCTGATCAGGCAAGGTGATGAGGTAGTTTCGAACCTTATGCAAGACAGATTTGCGGACGGTGAACTCCGTTTTGAGCTTAAGGATACGATGCGTCAGCGTGATCATCGTGCGCGCGACGGCTCCCGTCTCAGTCGCAACTGTCAAACGATACCGCCCAGAGCCGGCCAGCGAAAGTGTACCGCTCACACGCGTCAGGGCGGCAAGCGTCGACAAATCGCAGTATTCACATTCAGGTTCGCAGCGCGCGAGCTCGTCACGCACCTCGGCGGTAAACGACATGCAGGCCTATGCCTTCGTGTTGGCGCGCGACAGGTCGCGGTGGGAGATGCTCACATGATACTGAGCGCCTTCCAGGTAACGGGCCGTGGCCTCGGCAATGGCAACGCTGCGGTGCTGGCCGCCCGTGCAGCCGATGGCGATAGAAAGCTGCGGCTTGCCCTCCGCGATATAGCCCGGCATCACCGTATCGAGCAGCTGTGTCCAAGCCTTCCAAAACTCCTGCGTCTTGGGATGGTCCAGAACAAAATCGGAGACCTTTTTATCGAGACCGGTCATCGTGCGCATCTCGGGATCGTAGAACGGATTGGGCAGGAAGCGGACGTCGATCATAATGTCCGCCTCGACGGGCATGCCGTGCTTAAAGCCAAACGAGAACACGTGAACGTCCATGAGTTGCTGGTCGGACAGCTCGGAAAATGCCATACGTAGCTTATTGCGCAGCGCAGAGGTGCGCAGACGGCTCGTGTCGATAATCATATCGGCTCGGTCGCGCACGCCCTGCAGCTGAAGGCGCTCGCGCTGAATGGCATCGGCCGTAGTCTCCCCCGGCTTGGCAATAGGATGACGGCGGCGATTTTCGCTGTAGCGACGAATCAGCACCTCGTCAGAAGCCTCCAGGAACACGATGTCGCAGCTCATCTCGCGCTCTTCGAGCGCGGCGACCGCATCGAGCAGCTCGTCAAACAGTCCCTGGCTACGCAAATCGCAGGTGACGGCGAGATGCCTGCCCACGCCCGTATTGATGCCGACGAGCTCGGCAAGCTGGGCGATGAGACGCGGAGGCAGGTTATCGATGCAAAAATAGCCCATGTCCTCGAACACGTGCATGGCCTGTGTGCGGCCTGATCCGGACATTCCGGTGATGATGACGATATCGGGGATGCGCTCCGAGCGCTCCGCCGCATCCATGGCATCTCCCTTTTGCATGTGTTGCCTCCCGAAAACAAGCGCGGGACCCAGCAACCCGGATCCCGCGCGGTCAATTGCCTATATTGAGTATACCGCCCCGAGCGGATACGAGGTCTGTCTTACGCCTCAAGCGCAGCCTTGAACCAACTCGTAATACTCGTGGGGTGCGTGATGGCGGTGCCGACGACAACGGCCCAGGCGCCAGCATCGATCGCGGCGCGAGCCTCCTCGGGCGTGTGCACGCGGCCCTCGCAGATGATGGGAAGACCGGGGAATTCCTCGGTCGCCTGACGCAGGAGCGGCAGGTCGGGGCCATCGGCCATGGTGCAGTCGATGGCGGCGACACCGTGAGAAAGCGTGGTGGATACCAGGTCGAAGCCCATGTCGACAGCACGACGAATATCCTCGATGGTGGCACAGTCGGCCATCAGGAGCACACCCTCCTCGTGCAGCGGGCGGAAGGTATCCTCGACCGTCTTGCCATCGGGGCGCGGACGATCGGTGGCGTCGATCGCCACGATATCGGCACCGGCAGCAACGCAGGCGCGAGCGTGACGCAGCGTCGGCGTGATGTAAACGCCCTCGTGCCCATCCTTCCACAGGCCGATGACGGGAACCTCACAGCGACCCTTAATGGCGGCAATGTCGGCAAGGCCCTGGCAGCGAATGGCGGCGGCGCCGCCGAGCTCGCAAGCGCGAGACATTTGCGCCATGGTCTCGGGCGTACGAAGCGGCTCGCCCATATACGCCTGAACGCTCACGACGAGCTTGCCCTTCAGGGATTGAATCAAAGGATCGACGGTCATAAGGCTGCAACCTTTCTTAGAACAGCCTCCCGAGACGTGTTGTCTCGGGAGGCTCCTACAGAAGATACGTTTACTTCAACGAGGCAAGGAGATGCTCAGCGGCACCGATGAGCGGAGCATCGCCCTCCAGAGAACCGATGAGGATCGGCGTGTTCTGAAGCGGATCGAGCGCCTGGCTGGCATAGCCCTCGTGCACCGAATCCTTCCACGTCTGCGAACGCCAATCGGGACCTTGGTGAATCACGCCGCCCGAAAGCACGATGACCTCGGGGTCCAGGATGTTAGCGAGCGAGCCCAAGCTGGCCCCCAGCGCAAAGCCGGCGTCATGGATGACCTCGGTCGCCTTTGCGTCGCCCGCACGGCACAGGTCGTTCACATCGCGACCGACCGAAGGACGGCTGGGGTCAACGCGGCCAAAACGCTCATCGTACATTCGACCAATGGAAGTGCCCGAAGCAACCGACTCCAGATGGCCGGAACGCCCGCAGGCGCAGGGAATGCCGGCGGCAGCCGAGCACTCGATGTGGCCCATATGGCCGGCAGCACCATGGAAGCCCTGCATCACGCGGCCGTTCTCGACATATGCGCCGCCGATGCCCGTACCGATGCCAAGACACAAGACGGAGAACTTGCCCTTGCCGACGCCCCAGTGGGCCTCGCCCAGAGCATGAGCCTGCACGTCGCCTACGACGGCAACGGGAAGACCGAGGTCCTCGCGCAGACGCGGCCCCAACTGAACGCCGGACCAGCCGGGCATGATCTCATTGGCATACGCGATGGCGCCCGTCTTGGGGTCGACGACACCGGCAGCGCCGATGCCAACTCCGAGGACCTCGACATCGGGATTTGCCTCAAGAGCTGCCTTGATAGACGCCTCGATGCGCTGGAAGACCGCTTCGCCACCCTCCTGGGCCTCGGTGGGAACCTCAGCTTCAAAGACCGGATGGGGCACGCCGCCATCAGCCGGATACTCCATAATGGCAGTCGCAATCTTGGTGCCGCCGATATCGACAGAGCAGACGTACTTGTTCTCCATGTCGCTCTCCTTAGGAGATAAAAAACAACTACAGGAAATGAAAGCGGCGTTATCGCCGCAGCTTGGTAAAGGTTTCCCGAGTGCCCGAGGTTGGGGTGAAAGCGGTCGGGCGTTGACCTAATGGGTCACGCTCGACCGCTTGAGCCCCAAAATCGGGTGCCCGGGGAAGCTTTACAGGAGACCGTTGTCCTGGAGGACCTTCCTAATCGCCTCGACGTTCTCGCCGGTCATGGCCTTCACCGGGCGCGGCATGGTCGGGCTGTCGAAGATACCCATGAGGTTCATAGCGGTCTTGAAGGCGCCGACGCCACCGGCATAGCCCTGGACGCCCGAGGTGACATCCCAGATGTGCGAAATCTCATTGAGGCGATCCTGCTCGGCCTTGACGGTAGCCCAGTCACCAGCCTGAGCGGCCTTCCACTGACGCACGTAGCCCTCGGGCTCAACGTTGGCGAGACCCGGGACGGAACCGTCGGCGCCACCGAGGTAGGCGCCGTCGACAACAACCTCGTGGCCGGTGAGAATGCTCATCGGATGGCCGTTCTTCTCGTTCTCCTGAACGAGGTAGCGGAACGAGATGTCATCACCCGAGGAATCCTTGACGCCGGCCAGAACGCCCTCGGCGCCGAGCTTGGCAAGGAGCTTCCAGGGGAGCTTGGTGTGGACGCACACGGGGATGTCGTAGGCGAAGATGGGCAGGTCGAGCTCCTCGTGCAGGATGCGGAAGTGCTCCTCGACCTCGGTCATGCCCTGCAGGGCATAGAACGGGCAGGTGGCGACGAGGGCATCGGCGCCCAGCTCCTGGGCGACCTTGCCGTGCTCGATCATGCGCTCGGTCTCGGTATCGATGATGCCGACCAGAACGGGAACGCGGTGGTCGACGATACGAACGGCCTCGGCGATAATCTGGCGACGGCGCTCGTCGGTGGAGAAGACGACCTCGCCCGAGGATCCCAAGAAGAACAGGCCATCGACGCCGGCATCGATCATGCGGTTGATGCTGCGCTCAAAGGAGGCAACGTCGAGCTGGTGATCTTCGGTATCGGGAACAACGACGGGAGGGATAACGCCGGTGAATTTCTGAGTTGCCACAAGAATCTCCTTAGCTGTCTGGCGGGCGGCCCTATGCCACCCACTCTTGTTGGCAGTGTCCAGGCCGTCTAGGCCAAAGAACACGAGTAGAACGTTTGGTTAAAAAAGTCGACGACTTCATTTTCGAACGCATTGATGCGCTCGTGAGCGTATTTTGCATAGATGATATGCCTCCGGTCACACTCAAGACCGTTGAATACGGCAAACTGATCCTTGGGATCGCTCACGGTATCCATAAGCGATGTGCCCATGAGCACCGATCCGCGCACCCGAGACGACAGCGCCTCAAGGCCGCCAGGAAGCGGATTGGCAACCGCCGTGCAGGCGAGGCCCCGCTCGTCCAGAGCAGAAACCGCCAGCGCGACTCCGCCGCCAAGACCCTCGCCCCATGCAAAGATGCGGTCGGGGTCCATGCCATCAAGATTGCGCGCGACCTTCGCCAACGCGCAGCCCCAACGGACGCGCCTGACAAATGCGGGCGAAGAAATCCCCCGCTGCAGGTCGTCCGCACCAGCAACATCGTCATCCAGCGCGAGAACGGCATACCCCATGGCGGCAAATCTCGTCATGTGATGCCAGCCGCGCACAGGCCGATCGATGTCGTGGAACATCAGGCACAGCGGCACGCGCTCAGATACTCGGGCACGACCGACAGGCTCGATCAAACGAGCGTGAATCGCATCGTCACCGAGCTCAAAGGAGACCTCCGAGTAACGGGCGCAGGGGTTAACAAAGTCAATCGCCGTTATGGCCAAGCCTTGAATCTCAAGATTCGAAGCGCATGTCTCTAAATCAGAAACATCTGCTTGGACATCACCGCGCCAGTCCCGATATTCTGCGAGCCTTGACGAAACCGTTCCAGGAATTCCCACGAGTCCGGGGACAATCAGCTCGTCGACATTGCTCTCGCACTTAGACATGAGCCTCCCCTCCCTTGCAGAAAAACGGAATGATCAGATCGTCAAAATCCTGAATCTCCTCGTGGCCAAAGCCTTCAAAGAACTCATGACGCTTTTCGCAGGTCAGGTTGTTATAGACCGCAAACTGCGTCGCTGGCGGACAGACGATATCGGCTGTGCCGGTGCCAAACAGCACGGGGCATTTGACCATAGGGGCAAAGTTCTTGGAATCGAAGTACGCCAGCTTGGCATAGGCTTCGTCAATACGAGTCGAGTCCTCGTCAAACCAGCGAGACCAATAGCGCAGGCCCTCGTAGGCAATGTCGTCGGCATCCAAATCCCAGACCAGGCGGAAATCTGACAGGAAGGGATAGAGGATGGCGGCGCGATTGATAAGCTCGCTGTTAAGTGCACAGGTCGCAATGCCCAAACCGCCGCCCTGCGACGCGCCGTTCACAAACACACGGGAAAGATCGATGCCCTCGAGCTCGCGAACAATACGGCACAGAATGCGAATATCTTGGTGCAAGCGGACATAGTAGAGGTTGGCCGGGTCGCCGTCGATACCGGCGACGATATGGCCCGCGACCGTTGTGCCCTCAAATCCGCCAATGTCCTCGGAGGGACCTCCTTGGCCGGGGCAATCGAGGGCGATGAGTGCCATGCCCATGCCCGCAAACGACGCCTGCTCAAACCAGCTGCGGCTTGCACCCGGATACCCATGGAACTGAAGTACCAATGGCACGGGCTCGTCCGAGACAGGTTTAAGGTATTTGGCATGCAGGCGCGCGCCACACATGCCGGTATACCAGAGGTCGAAAAGCTGGCAGGTCGCGGCATCGGCGACCGATGCCGTCTCGATCGCATAGTCAAGCCCGACGGCGTCGGCCTCGGCCATGCGATCCTTCCAAAAGAGATCGAAATCTGATGGACGGGGCATGGCGCCTCGGTATTCACCAAATTGATGTTGTAGCTCCTGAGCACTTGGCATGGCTCGTGAACCCAACCTTTCGAAATCGCAACGGAGGTGCGCCCGGCAAGGGAACCGGGCGCACGGGAGGGAAAGCGAGGCTACTCGCCGAGCTTGGGATGCAGCAGCGACGGCGCAGCGCCGAGCAGCATCTTGGTGTAGGGGTCCTGGGGGTGCTGGAAGACCTGCTTGGCCTCGCCCTGCTCGACGATCCTGCCACCATTCATAACGATGATGTCGTCAGAGATATAGCGGACCGTCTGGATGTCATGGCTTATGAACACCATGGCCAGGCCGAGCTCCTTCTTAAGGTCGGTCAACAGGTTCAGAATCTGTGCGCGGACCGAAACGTCCAGAGCCGAGGTGGGCTCGTCGGCGATGATGGCATCGGGGTTCAGCGACAGGGCACGGGCAATTGCGACGCGCTGACGCTGGCCGCCCGAAAGCTGACCGGGAAGAACCTCGGCGGCGGAGCTGGGCAGACCGGTGAGCTCCAGGAGCTCCTTGACGCGCTTCTCCTGCTCGGCCTCGGTACCCAGGTTGTGGACGCGCATGGGGTCGAGCAGCTGCTCGCGAACGACCATGCGGGGATTGAGCGCCGTGGCCGGGTTCTGGAACACGACCGAGATGACGCGACCCATGTGGCGACGGTCCTCGGCGGTACGTTTGGTAACGTCCTTGCCCTTAAAGTAGACCTTGCCGCTCGTAGGGGCCTGCAGGCCGCACATGACGTTGGCGGTGGTGGACTTACCGCAACCGGACTCGCCGACGATGCCGATCGTCTGACCGGGCATGAGCTTAATCGTTACACCCTGGACGGCGTGAACCAGGTTGGGGTGCAGAATCGAGCCGGTACGGGTCCTAAAGGTGACGTGGACGTCATCAAGGAAGATGATCGGCTCGACGCCGTTGACTGCGGTCTCGCTCATCTACATCACCTCCGCGTGAGGGGTCAAACCATTTGCCTTGAGCACCTCGTCGGGGAGCTCGGAATAGAAGTGCTCGGTGCCGGGCACGCGCTTGAAGACCGGACGGGTGTCCAGGCCAATACGCGGATGGCTCGAGCGGGGCGCGAAGCGATCGCCCTTGGGGAAATCGCGCGGACTCGGAACGGCGCCGGGCACCTGGTGCAGGCGGCCCGAACCGCTCTCGATGGACAGAACGGAACCCAGAAGACCGCGGGTGTACTCGTGGATCGGGTTAGTGAGCAGCTCCTTGGTGGGTGCCTGCTCGATAACCTGGCCAGCGTACATAACCGTGATGTTGTGGGCGACCTCGGCGACCAGCGCCAGGTCGTGCGAAACGAAGATCATGGCAAAGCCGAGCTTGGCCTGAAGATCGTTGAGCAGCTTGATGACCTGCTTCTGGACGGTAACGTCCAGAGCGGTCGTGGGTTCGTCACAGATGACCAGCTTGGGGTCGCGGGTAAGGGCCATAGCGATCAGGACACGCTGACGCTGGCCGCCGGAAAGCTCGTGCGGATAGCTCTCGAGCGTGCGCTTGGGATCGAGGCCGACGAGCTCCAGGAGCTCCTCGGCGCTGCGGGTTCCGCCGCGCTTGGTGAGCTGCTTCATCTGGGCAGAGATGAGCATGGAGGGGTTGAGCGAGGACAGGGCGTCCTGATAGACCATAGCGATATCGGTACCGCGCAGGCCGAACCACTCCTTCTTGCTCATCTTGAGCAGGTCACGGCCCTCCCAGAGGACCTCGCCGGAAAGGTGCTCGTCCTCATCGGTCAGGCCCATGATGGCCAGCGTGGTGATGGACTTACCGCAACCGGACTCGCCCACCAGGCCCATGGTCTGACCAGGACGGACGTCAAAGTTGACATGGTCGACGACGTTGATATCACCGTGATGCTCAAACTGAATGCAGAAGTCACGGACCGAGAGAATCGGTTCAACAGACTCGTCGGGCACATGGCGATCGTCACGCTTGAGCTCGACATCGCGCAGGGCGCCAAGGCGAGCGGAGAGGGACTGGGCCTGCTCCTTGTAGGCTCGAACGGGGTCGGAGACCAGCAGGTCGGCCTCGCGACGCTTGGAGGAATCGGTGGGATCCAGGGCGGCGGAGGGAGCAGCGGCCATGGCGTCGGTAATGCCCTCGGAGAGGATGTTGAGCGCCAGGCAGGTGATCATGATGGCCAGGCCCGGGAACAGTGCCTGCCACCAACGGCCGGCGAGCACGCCGCCGCGGGCGTCGGCGAGGATGTTGCCCCAGGTAGCGGTGGGCTCCTGGATACCAGCGCCGATGAAGGTCAGCGAGGCCTCGAAGATGATGGCGTCGGCGACCAGGGTAACGGTGAAGACCATGATCGGGGCGATGCAGTTACGCAGAACATGCTTGATCAAAATCCACGGAGCCTTGGCGCCGGAAACGATGACCGCGCGAACATAGTCCTCGCCGTACTCGGACACGATGTTGGCGCGCACGATACGGGCAATCTGCGGAGTGTACATAAAGCCGATGGCGAAGATGATCGACGGCACGGAGTTGCCCAGGATGGAGACAAAGACGGCCGCGAGGGCGATGCCCGGGATGGACATGATGATGTCCAGGATACGCATGATCGTCTCGGAGACGGCCTTGCGCGAAACCGCTGCAAGGGCGCCCACGACCGAGCCGCAGACCAGAGCCATGGCGGTGGCGCCAAAGCCGATAATCAGCGAGTAACGACCACCGTAGAGCATACGCGACAGAATGTCGCGACCCTTATCGTCGGTACCGAAGATAAATCCGTTGCCGGGAGCCTGGCGAGCCGTAAAGATCTCGACCGGGCTATAGGGGGCAAGAAGGGGCGCCAGAATCGCAGTCAGGGCGACCAGCACCAGCACGACGGCGGCAATCTTAGAAGACAACGTCATCTTCTTCCAGCCACCGAGCTTGAGCCCCTTGGAGGCAGCCTTCTCGAGCTGCTCGGTTTGCTTCTCTCGAATCTTTACCATAATCTACACCGTCCTGATGCGCGGGTTGATGAGCAGGTAGAGCATGTCAACCACGATGTTGATGATGATGAAGGCAAGAGCAACGACGATAACGACGCCCTGAACCAGGTTCGCCTCGTTGCCCTGAACGCCCTGCAGAATCGCAGTGCCCATGCCGGGGAGGTTGAAGATAACCTCGATGACGACGGCGCCGCCCATGAGGTAACCGATCTTAAGACCGAGGGTGGTGACCGGGGTGATCAGCGCATTGCGAAGAACGTTGATGCCGACGACGACCTTCTCGGGAACGCCGGCGCCGGGAGCCATACGGACATAATCCTTGTCGAGCTCCTCGACCATGGCGGTACGCACGATACGAGTCATCTGGCCCGTCAGCGGAAATGCCAAGGCGATAGCGGGCATGATCATACGTCCCAGATAGCCAACCGGATTCGTGGTGAAGTGAGGCAGAGCACCCGATGCCGGGAGCACCTTAAGGTAGGAAGAGAACAGCAGGATCAACAGAACGGCAAGCCAGAACGACGGGGTTGCCAAGCCGGCGATGGAAAAGACGCGGATCACTTGGTCCGGCCATTTGTCGCGATACAGTGCCGCGATGACGCCGAGCAAAAACGAAACGACCGCACCGATGGCAAGACCGATAAAGGTCAGCTGCATCGTGACGGGCAGGGCCGTGGAGATGCGCTTGGCAACGGAGTTGCGAGCAGCACCATAGGTGCCCATGTCGCCATGGATCAAATCGCCCATATAGCGCACGTAGCGCACGGGCCAGGGGTCGTCCAGACCATACTTCTCATGGTACTCGGCAACCGCCTCGGGCGAGGCACCGTCACCCAACGCCGTGTAGGCGGGGTCGGTCTTGGAGAACGACATAAGGAAGAACACCAGGACGGTGACGCCCAATGCCATGATCGGCAGCGCCACAAGACGCCTTCCAATCAAACGTAGCAAGTTGTTCACGTTCTCTCCCCTTTCTTTTGTCGGTAGGACCAACTGGTATATGAGTACGGGTACTCATTACAAGACCCGAGCGACATCGTTGCCGCCCGGGTCTTTGTTTCAACTATGAGGATACGGCCCCAATGACCGACATCCTGCATACAGACTCAAGCGAGTCTTACGCCTTGACGGTCGCAACGCCCCTGAAGGACATGCTCGTCGTGCCGATGCCCTTGAAGCCATCGAGGGCCTCGCCGTTGGGCGCAGTGGACGGATCGTCCCAGGAAGCGGAGACGGTCTTGACGTGGACAACGGGGTACAGAACGGCGTTGTCGGCAATGATGTCGAAGCACTCGTTCCACTTCTTCTGCTGCTCGTCGCCCTCGGCGGCAAGAGCCTCGTCCATGAGACTGTGGAGCTTCTGCCACTCAGCGGACTCCTTCCACGGGCAACGGGTCTGCATCCAGACGTTGTCGCCGTACCACCAGTTGAGCAGCAGGTCGGGGTCGGCGCCGAAGCAGGAAGGATCGCCAGGGGCAAGGAGGATATCGTAGGCCTCGCCGCCGTCGATGGCAGCGTAGGTGGCCGGCGAGGTATCGGTCTGGATGGTCACATCGAAGCCGAGAGCGTCGAGGTCGTTCTTGACCTGGGCGGCCATGCCCTTAATCTGCTCGTTGTCGGTGGTGCGCAGGGTGATGGCACCCGGGGTGATGCCAGACTCCTCGATGAGCTTCTTAGCCTTCTTGGCGTCGGTCTTGTACACCGTGGAAGCCTCATGATAGTTGGTGAAGCTCTTGGGCAGGTAGCAGCTGGCAGCGGTGGCAAGGCCGGCGAAGGTGTTGCTGACCATCTTCTCGGTGTCGAGCGCATACATGACAGCCTGACGGACCTTGACGTTGTTCCAAGGCTCCTTGGCGACGTTGAACATGATGAAGCGGGTGCCGAAACCCTGAACGTTATCGATCTTGCAGCCGGCGCTCTCAAGCTGGTCGACGGCGTCAGCGGTAACGAGCTCCATAACGAGCGTGGAGCCCTCCTGCTGAGCGGTAACGCGAGCGGTGGGGTCGGTCAGGATGCTGTACTGGATCTTCTTATCCTCGGCAGCATACTCACCGTTGTACTCAGGATTGGGAACCAGGGTAATCTCGGTATCGGAGATAGAGTCGTACATCCAGGGGCCGGAGCCGATCGGCTGCTTGGCGCGATCCTCCTCGGTCTGAGTGGCCGGGGTAACGCGGACGATGGCCAGACGATCCTTGAGCAGGGAGAAGTTGGGGACCTTGGTCTTGACCGTCACGGTGCTGGCGTCCTTGGCCTCGATGGACTCGAAGGGCTGGAAGAACGGAGCATAGGTAGCGGAAGCGGCGCAAGCGGTGTAGGAGGCAACGACATCGTCAGCGGTGACCTCGGTGCCATCGGAGAACTTGGCGCCCTTGCGGATGGTGACCTCGAAAGTGGTGTCGTCCACGGACTTAGGATCGTCGGTGGCGAGCTCGTTGAAGGTGCTGTAGTCGTGGTAATCGATGCCGTAGAGGCCCTCGACGACGTGCCAGTTAGCACCCAGGCCCACAGCGGAGCCGGTGCTGGCGGGATCGAAGCTGGACGGAGCGTAAGCGGAACCAGCGGTGATCACGCCGCCGCCACGGTTGGCGGAATCGGTGGAACCGGAAGCGGAACCCTCGTCGCTAGAGCTGCCACCGCAGCCGGTGAGACCAAGCCCTGCGACAGCAGCGACGCTGCCGGTGAGGCCGAGGAACGAACGCCTGGACATACCCTTGTTGATGATGGCCATGTCTTCTCCTATCAATAGAGAATCTTACTCGGGAGCACCTAGACTTGCCCCCGCGCAACTTGCGGACGATATATACCTTACCTACCGACGAACCCAACTGAGGTGCCGCGCTCGGCGACCGATACATACATACGCTTGAACGGTATTTACTACCGTTCACCGAATTCGTTGACAAACGATTCGCCAGACAGTATGTATCGGCGAGGTGAGATATCAGTCTTCGTCAACCCGCAGGATAGCAGGGTTTTCGCTTGGGTTAGTCAAACGTTTTAGCGTTAATAAAACCCGAAACCAGCAGGCAATCATGGCGAAATAAATGGTTGAAAATCGCGCAATCATGTATATCAGTTGTTTGGCTCGTGTTTAGCTATCGGAATGGCCAGCCGCCGCCTCGGCGCGCTCGGCATTCCATGCAACGAGCGCCTCGTGGACCGCCTTGGCAACATCGGCAGGTATGCCGCGAACTTCCGCGATCTCTTGCTCGCTCGCCGCGCGCAAACGCTTCATCGAGCCAAAATGGCGCATAAGGGCACGTTTTCTGGTGGGTCCCACGCCTGGAACGTCATCGAGTACCGAAACCGTCATGGCTTTATCGCGCAACTCGCGATGGAACGTGATGGCAAAACGGTGCGATTCATCGCGAACCTGTTTAATTAGATAGAGCGAAGCAGACCCGGTCGGCAGCACGACGGGAGTCTCGTCCCAAGGCACGAAAACTTCCTCATCGGCCTTCGCCAAGCCACAAACCGGTATATCGAGCCCAAGAGCCTCAAGTTGCTTGATCGCAGCGGTCAATTGCGGCTTACCGCCATCGACAACGAGCAAATCGGGGCGCGAGCCAAAGCGCTCGTCGACCATGCGCTCGGGAGCATAGCGTCGTCCCAAAACCTCGGACATCGACACGAAGTCGTTTGCCTCGTCCAATTCGGCCTGAATTTTAAAACGACGGTACTGGCTCTTGTCGGCGCGTCCGTTGGTAAACACCACCATCGAGGCGACGGTAAAGGTTCCGTGCAGCGTCGAGATATCGAAGCACTCGATACGCATCGGCGGCGCTGGCAGCGCCAGCGCGCTTTCGAGCTCCAGGAGCGCCTGATTGGTGCGGTCGTCAGCGTACCCCGTTCGCATCATGTAGCGCATGAGGGCATGGCGCGCATTTTTGGATGCCATATCGAGCAAACGGTGCTTTTCGCCACGCTGCGGCCTATGGAGATGGCAGGAACGCTCGCGCTTGCCCGCAAGCCATTCCCCCAGCGCCTCCGCATCCTCAAGCTCGACGGAAAGGTTGACCTCAGCTGGAATATCAGCCGTCTCGTCGTAATAGCGCTTAAGAAAGCCCGACTGGAGCTCTTCCTCGTCAACATCAAGACCCTTGTCGAGAATGAACTCGCAGGTGCGAACTGTTCGGCCCTCGCGAACGACGAAGACGCAAGCGGCGGAGATGGTCTCCTCGCGATAGAACCCGATGACATCGATATCGACACTGGAGGGAAAAACGACTTGCTGACGATCGTCCAGACCCCTGATGACCTCCAAACGACGTTTGACGCGTGCCGCGCGCTCAAAGTCGAGCGCCTCGGCGGCATCCGTCATCTCGGAGGTCAGCTCATCGACGACATCCTTGCGATGGCCCGACAAAAAGCGCTCGACACGCTTGACGTTCTTGGCATAGTCTGCCGGGGAAATCGCGCCGACACACGCACCCGGGCCGCGCCCGACATGGTAGTCAAAGCAGGGACGCCCGTTTTGCGCGCAAATCATATTGACGATGTCTTCCTCGCCCTTGTGGGACTCAACGATACGGCGACAACGACGCCACTCCGCACAGGATGCGGAGCAGATGGGAATAACCTTGCGCAGCGTATCTATCGTCTCACGTGCCGCACGGCTATCGGTATAGGGTCCAAAATAGCGCGTTCCCGGCTTATGACGCTCACGCGTATATTTGATAGCGGGATACAGGTCGCCCTTTGTAATGGCGATAAAGGGGTAGCTCTTGTCATCCTTGAGGTCGACGTTAAAGTACGGATGGTACTGACCAATCAAATTGCGCTCGAGCACCAACGCCTCATGCTCGGTCTCCACCACGATATAGTCAAAGCTCGCCACCAGCTGCATCATCAGCGGAATCTTTTGACGCTCATCCTGCAGTGTCACGTATTGACGCATGCGGGCGCGTAGGTTTTTCGCCTTGCCCACGTAGATGACATCGCCCTTGGCATCCTTCCAAAGGTAGCATCCGGGCTGTGTGGGAACGCGCGAAACCTGCTCGGCAAGCGTTGGAATGTTGTCGTGACCGGCCACGCGCACCTACTTGCGACGAAGCAGCGCCGAGACCTCGGGCATCTTAAGGACGACGGCAAGGCCAAAGGTAACAGCAAGCGAGACGACACCCGCAACGCAAACATAGCCAAGAGTAATCAGAATCGAACCGCCAAGCGCCCCGACAAAGTGCTCAAGCGCCCACATGACGCCGGCGCCTGCGGCAGCACCCAGGCCACCGAGCAAAAGGCCAAAGAAACCGCCATGTAGGATAGATTTGACCTGAAGGCCACGCAGGCGACGACGCAGCCACCACAGCGAACAGCCGACCAAGATCACGTAGTCGACAACATACGAAAGCGCGATTGCCGGCATACCGAAGCCCAGCACAACGCCAAACAGCAGAACCGAGCCAGCCTGGCCGATGGCGGAATACAGGCAATAGCGGCTATAGGGCTTCATGTCGAGCAAGGCAGAGAAGCTCTTCTGCATCAACACGACCACGCCGTAGAGCGGCAGCGAGAGCGCCAGGTAGACAAGGTACTCGGACACCAGCGCCACGCCGGATTCATCGAACTTGCCGGCACAGTAAATCATGTTGAGCGGACGTGCGAAGACAATCAGGTACAGTGCGAACGGAATCAGGAAGAACAGCATCTGGGCGACGCCACGCGAAATGCCCGTGCGAACGCTGTCGTAATCCTTCTCCTGTGCGTCATGAGAGAGCTCGGTATAGAGCGCCGTCGAAAGCGAGGCGGCAATCAGCGCGTAGGGCAGCGTGTACCACAGGCGCGCATAGGCGATGACGGAAGGACCCGTCTCGGGCTGGACCACCAGCGCGGCAGCGTTGGTGATAGAAGTCGAGACAAACATGCACACCGTGGCGAGCAGCGTCGGGATACCGAGCGCAATCGTCTGGCGCAGCGCGGGGTCCTTAAAGTCGATATGGATATGGGGATGCACGCCGTGCTTGCCAAGCGCGGGAATCTGACATGCCATCTGAACAAAGACACCGAGGGTCGTACCGGCCGCAATCAAGATGATGCCGGCACGTTCGCCAAACTGTGCGGACACGGGCGCAAAACCCATAAAGCTCGCAATGACGATCACATTGTTGAGGACCGGGGCAAACGTCGACCAGAAGTAGTCGCGGTGTGCGTTGAGAACGCCCGAGAACACCGAGCCCAAACCATAAAAGAGAATCTGGATGGCAAAGAAACGGAACATGAACGCAGCGGTATCCATGCTGCCGCCGTCACCCGAAAGGAACGATTGCGTCCAGATAAAGCCCGGGGCGAACACGGTCCCCAGCAACGAAATGCCACCCAGCACCAAAAGCAGAATGCCAAGCAGGTTGCCCACGTACTCGTTCGAGGCCTCGCGACCCTGCTCACGCCTCACGCCCATGTACACGGGCAAAAACGCCGTCACGAGCATGCCACCCATCACGAGTTCGTAGAGCATATTGGGCAGGTTGTTGGCGACCTGATAGGAGGACGAGAGTAGCGACATGCCGATAGCGGCCGCCATTGCCCACGTGCGGATAAAACCGGTGACGCGAGACACGATAGTCAGAATGGTCATAAGCCCGGCGGAACGACCAACCGTGGAGTAGTCCGACGAGCCCATGTCGTCAGTGTCATCTCGCGACGAAGAAACTTCGGATGAGGGTGTCTGAGGCGCAGATTCTTTTGCAAAATGAGCTCCGCACTTCAATTCTTCCTGCGGCATCGCTCAGTCCTCTCTCGTAATCGCGGCAACCGTCGCCCCGCAAAATGCAATTAAATCATCGGGTGCAAGCTCGAGCTGATAACCACGCTTGCCTCCCGAAATAAAAATGGTATCCCAAAGGACGCATGTCTCGTCAATGAGCGTCCGGTAGCGTTTTTTCATACCGACCGGGCTGCAGCCGCCGCGAACGTAGCCAGTCGCCGCAAGCAAATCCTTCACATGCATCATGGCCAAGGACTTCTCCCCCGCGGCACGCGCGGCGGACTTTAGATCGAGCTCGTCGGCAACAGGGATGCAGCACACGACATAGTCGTTGGACGGCGTCACGCAGACCAAAGTCTTAAATCCTTGACCGGGCTCCTCGCCAAGCTGCTCCGAAATCGCGACCCCCAGGCCCACCGACTCATCACCATCGTCTTCGTACGTATGTAGAACATAGGAAATGCCGGCACTTTCCAGCTCGCGCATCGCATTGGTTTTTGGCGTCTTTACAGCCTTTGCCATGACATATCCTTTCTCTCGCATTCGGACGCAAGGATTAAGTATATGTCCAATTCGGCTGCATACGTCACTTCGACACAGCAAGCGCCATCGAATCACAAGGAGTCGATGGCGCCCATAAACTGAATCGCCTATTTATTGAGCATCAAGTTGAGCCTGACGCTCCCGGTCACGCCTGAGCAACGGCGCCAAAAACTTGCCCGTATAACTCTGCGGACAGTCCGCAACCTGCTCCGGTGTGCCCGAAACCACGACGGTTCCGCCGCCGTTACCGCCCTCGGGACCCATATCGATCAGGCGGTCGGCAACCTTGATGACATCAAGGTTGTGCTCAATCACCAGCACCGTGTTGCCCGCATCGACCAAGCGCTGCAGCACATCGAGCAGCTGGCGGACGTCCTCAAAATGAAGACCGGTCGTCGGCTCGTCCAAAATATAGA
>CABUJN010000030.1:0-24685 GCA_902491935.1 uncultured Collinsella sp. | reverse complement strand
GAGGAAACGCGAAGCGTTTTCCAGCGCAGCACGCAAGGAGCGAAGCGACGCAGCGAAAGCGGGCGGCGCCAGCCGCACGCGGACATCCCGCTGGGGGCACCATTTGAGATGTGAAGCCCGTTACCAATTCGGTAGCGGGCTTTTTGCTACCGATATGCCGGGATTCGGACCCGGCAGGGTGCGGATCCCGGCATCTTCCGATGGACCATGGGCAAAAAATAGCAAATATGAGTACTGTTACCAATTTAGTAACAGCGATTTCATGCCATCAGAAGGCGATTTAGACGCCAGGGGTCCTACGGCGGAAGAATTGCAGGCGTTTATCAGCTATGTACTTGGACATATGTTGCGTAACAACCCATATTTTGTAAATAGATAATGCTACAGGACTTGTGACAGTACTCATATTTGACGTTTTTTGCCCATAGCCCTTTATACCTAGGCAAATCGGCGGCAAAACGGGCTTCAAAGCGTCCTTCGCAAACAAAAACCGGGGCCCGCATGATGCGGACCCCGGCTCAATACCGTGACGATATGTCAGTTACGCCCTACACGTAGAACAGGATGTCGTCGTAGGTCGGGACCGGCCAGTAGTCGGCTGCCACGATCTCCTCCATGGCGTCCACGGCGGCACGCAGCGCATCCATAGCGGGAACGACCTCGTGCGCGTACACGTTGGCCTGCTCCTGGCCATCGAGGGCCTCAGCCTTCTGATGCACGGCGTCGAGCGCCTTGATGGAGTCGTTGATGGTGGTGATGCCGTTGCAGAGCTTGTTGAGCGTGTTCTGCTCACACTGCATGGCGGCCTCGGCGCCGGCGGCACGAATAGTCTCAAGGCCCTTAGCGACCTTGGTGGCATAGGCGGTAATGACCGGGCGATAGGTACGACGCGCCTCGCGAACCATCGTGGTAGCCTCGATGTTCATGAGCTTGTTGTACTTCTCGAGCTTGCAGTCGTAGCGGCACTGAGCCTCGGCCTTGGTCAGGACACCTGTCTCCTCAAAGAGTGCGATGGCCTTATCGGAAACAAAGGCGGGCAGGGCGTCGGCCGTGGTCTTGTTGTTGGCAAGGCCGCGCTTCTCGGCCTCGACGGGCCACTCATCGGAGTAGCCGTCACCGGAGAACAGGATGCGCTGGTGGTCGGTCAGGACCTTCTTGCAGTACTCGAGCGCAGCGTCCTGGAACTTATCCTCGGGCGTGCCCTCAAGCGCGTCGGCGAAGGACTTGAGCGACTTGGCCACGGCGGCATCGAGCACCAGGTTGGAGTCGGAGACGTTCTGCTCGGAGCCGCAGGCACGGAACTCGAACTTATTGCCGGTGAAGGCAAACGGGGAGGTGCGGTTGCGGTCGGTGTTGTCCTGCATCAGCTTGGGCAGGGTATCGGCGCCCAGGTCGAGCACGCCGCGCGTGGCATGGACGGAAGCCTTGCCATCGATGATCTTCTCGACGACCTCGGTAAGCTGGTCGCCCAGGAAGATGGACATAATCGCCGGAGGAGCCTCGTTGGCGCCCAGACGATGGTCGTTACCGGCCGAGGCAACGGAGGCACGCAGGAGCTCCTGATAGTTATCGACGGCCTCGATCACCGCGGTGAGGAAGACGATGAACTGCAGGTTGTCGAGCGGGGTGTCGCCCGGATCGAGCAGATTCTCGGACTCGGTGCCGAGCGACCAGTTGTTGTGCTTGCCCGAACCGTTGATGCCCTCGAAGGGCTTCTCGTGCAGCAGACAGACCAAGTCGTGGCGGGAGGCGATGAGCTTCATCTTCTCCATCATGACCAGATTCTGGTCGATGGCCTCGTTGACTTCGCCATAGACGGGGGCGAGCTCATGCTGGCAGGGCGCAACCTCGTTGTGCTTGGTCTTGGCGGGAATGCCAAGCGCCCACAGTTCATCGTCCAGATCCTTCATATAGGCCGAGACGGTGGGGCGGATAGCGCCAAAGTAGTGCTCCTCGAGCTCCTGGCCCTTGCAGGGAGCAGCACCGAAGAGGGTGCGGCCGGTGATGACCAGGTCCTTACGCTTGCGGTAGGCGTCCTTCTTGATCAGGAAGTACTCCTGCTCGTCACCCACGGAAGGAACAACCTTCTTGGGGGTCTTGCCAAACAGCGCCAAAACGCGCTTGGACTCGCGCGAAAGCGCGGTCATGGAGCGCAGCAGCGGGGTCTTCTTGTCCAGGGCCTCGCCCGTGTAGGAGCAGAAAGCCGTGGGGATGCACAGGACATCGTCCTTGATAAAGGCGGGGCTAGTGGGGTCCCAAGCAGTGTAGCCACGGGCCTCGAAGGTAGCACGCAGGCCGCCGTTGGGGAAGCTCGAGGCATCGGGCTCGCCCTGGATGAGGTTCTTGCCCGTAAACTTGGTAATGGCGGTGCCGTCGTGGTTGGGCTCCAGGAAGCTGTCGTGCTTCTCGGAAGTAATGCCCGAAAGCGGTTGGAACCAATGCGCGTAGTGCGTCGCGCCCTTGGAGATGGCCCAGACCTTCATGGCATGGGCAACGGCGTTGGCCACATCCAGGTCGAGCGGCTCACCGCCCTCGAGGGTTGCAGCAAGGCGCTTCCAAATGTCCTTGGGGAGGTAGTCCTTCATGACTTCCTCAGAGAACACCATGGTCCCGAAGCGGTCAGTAAGATCGGCCATACGGAACTCCCTTCGTATCGGCACCGCGTGAGAAGCGGTGTTGATTACTAACGAACGAGTCATAGCTTAGACTCGCCGTGTTTCCGCGACATTACCGTTATGTTGCTGTCGCGAAACCAATCAATGAGGTTACCCTATCGAGGCGGCGTTGCCACCCTCAACAGCCAATCAACTGCATAAATTGCAGACCTCTCCCCATGGTTTAAGGGTAGTCAATTTGGAATGGAGCTCTATTAACTGGTATTTCGCATCAAATACCATTCAATATAGCCCCATCCCAAATTGACCGCCTTGCTATAGGGAATACCGATAGCAAGGCATCTTTGATTGGTATCCTCAAATAGCGAGTGAAACTCCACCGTGGCACAGTGGTGCTGTAGAATCCTTACAACACATCACACTATTACGTATCCAGAGGAGCACGATATGCGCGTCGACGAGGTTTTTAAGCAGGCAGCATCCCAGGGTACCGCGCCCATTTCGTTTGAGATGTTCCCGCCCAAGGGCGAGCTGACCCTCGACACGGCTCGCGAAGTGGCAGGCAATCTGTGCAAGCTTTCGCCGAGCTTTGTCTCGGTCACCTGCTCGGCCGGCGGCTCGGGCAACGGTGCCACCACCGCCCCCATCGCGCATATGATTTCGAGCGAATTCGACACGCCCTCGGTGGCACACCTTACCTGCGTGGGCCGCTCGCATGCCAATATCGCCGCCAAAATCGACGAGTATCGCACCGCCGGCGTTGAAAACATCCTGGCCCTGCGTGGTGATCTTCCCGCTGGCGCGACTGAGGACGACAAGCCCGCCTCGGACTACGCCTACGCCCGCGACCTTATCCCCGAGCTCGTCGACGCCGGCTTTTGCGTGGGCGCCGCAGCCTACCCCGAGGGCCACATTGCCTGCGAGGATCTCAACCTCTCGGTCGAGCACCTCAAGCAAAAACAGGACGCCGGCGCGAGCTTCTTTGTGACGCAGCTCTTTTTTGATAACGAGTGCTTCTACCGTTTTCGCGAGCTTGCCGACAAGGCCGGCATCACCGTGCCCATTACCGCGGGCATCATGCCGTTTATGGGCAAGTCGCAGATCAGCCGCATGGTCTTTATGTGCGGCGCGTCGCTACCCTCCCCCGTCATCAAGATTCTCGCCAAGTACGAGAACGACCCCGAGAGCCTGCAGGCAGCCGGTGTAGATTATGCCGCCCGTCAGCTTTGCGACCTCAAGGAGCACGGCGCCGACGGCCTACACCTGTACACTATGAACCGTCCTGCGATCGCCGCGACCATTATGGAGCGCCTGGGGTAATGGAAAAACCGCACATCGATACAACCACTGTCGAAGTGCCGGCCGACCTTGCGTCGCCGGCGCTTTACCGTGTCGATGCCGCGCACCATCCCCGTGTCGACCGTGCCGAGATGCTGCGGTATCTGGGTTACGGCGGCCAGCAGATTGAGCCCGAGCTGTCGCAGCGTATTGAGCTTGTCGTTGAACGTCTGGAATTGGACATTGAGCCCCGTGGCGTGCGCCGCGTGTTTGCCGTCGATGCCACGGGTGTGGACGAGCAGGGAGAACCTTGCATTCGCCTGGTCGGCACCAACGTTGAACTGCGTGGTCGTGATATCTATCGACATCTCAAAGACGCCCGCTTTGCCGCACTCATGGCATGCACCCTCGGCATGGACGCCGAGCGTCGCCTGCGCACCACGGGAGCCCAACATCCCCTGGAGGGCGCCGTGCTCGACGCCGCGTGCTCCGCTTACGTGGAAGCCGCCGTTGAGCAAATGGACCAGCAGGTCAAGACGGACGCCGCCGTTCATGAACTCGCCGGCAACTGGCGCTTTAGTCCCGGCTACGGCGACTGCCCGCTCTCGGCACAGCGCTCGATCGTCAATGCGCTCAACGCCACGCGGCTCATCGGGCTTACCGTCACGCCCAGCAGCCTGCTCATGCCCACCAAAAGCGTGACCGCGGTGATCGGTCTGTTTGACGGCGAGGTCCACGACGCCCAAAGCCGCCCCACCTGCAATATCTGCCGCATGCGCGAGCACTGTCGCTTCCGTGCCGCCCACACCACCTGCTATTCCAGCCATTAGGAGCCCTCGATGTTTACTCCGCTTATTACTCATGATTCTGACGGCACTGCATTGGCGGCACCCGTTGATGCCGCACGTCGCAACGGTGCCACGTACAAGACGCGCACAATCGACGATCTGCGCATTAAGGACGATCGCCTGCGTGCGGCCATCGAGGGCACGGGGCACCTGCTGTTTGACGGCGGCATGGGCACCATGTTGCAGGCCGCCGGCATGAAGGCGGGCGCCCTGCCCGAGCTGCTCAACTTTGAGGAGCCCCAGGTTATCACTGGTATCCAACGTCAATATGTCGAGGCCGGCTGCGACGTGATTACCGCCAACACCTTTGGCGCCAACGCCCACAAGCTCGACGGTGCCGCCACCGTGGCAGACGTCTTTGCCGCGGCCGTCACCTGCGCCCGCGAGGCCGGTGCCCACTACGTCGCCGGCGATATCGGCCCCATCGGCGCGCTGCTGCGCCCCTTGGGTACCCTCAGCTTCGACGAGGCCTACGACCTCTTTGCCGAGGAAGTGCGCGCCGGCGTCGCCGCGGGTGTGGACCTCTTTATTATCGAGACCATGACCGACCTGGCCGAGATCAAGGCGGCGGTCCTCGCCTGCCGCGAGAACTCCAACCTGCCCGTCTTTGCCACCATGACTTTTGAGGAAGACGGTCGCACCTTCCTGGGCACGAGTCCCGAGGTTGCCGCCATCACGCTCGATGCCATCGGCGCCGACGTTTTGGGCATCAACTGCAGCCAGGGACCGGCCGAGCTCCGAGGGCTCGCCGCTCGCATGCTCACCGTTACGGACAAGCCCATCATGGTGCAGGCCAACGCTGGACTGCCCCGCGTGGACGACGACGGCAACACCGTCTTTGATATCCAAGCCCCCGAATACGCCGAGGCCGTCGCCGGCATGATCGCCGACGGCGTGAGCGTCGTGGGCGGTTGCTGCGGTACCACGCCCACGCACATGGCAGCGCTGCGCACGCTTATCGATAACCACACGCCCAGTCCGCGCCACCGCAAGCCCAGCATGTCGGTCACAAGCGCCCAGACCGTGGTGGACCTCCCCTGCGACGGCCACAAAATCGCCGTCATCGGCGAGCGCATCAACCCCACCGGTAAAAAACGCCTGCAGCAGGCCCTGCGCGACGGCGATCTGGACTACGTCGTAAGCCAGGGCATCAGCCAGCAAGAACAGGGCGCCGATATCTTGGACGTCAACGTAGGCCTGCCCGAGATCGACGAGGTCAAGGTCATCCAGCAAGCGACCGAGCAGCTCCAAGGCTCCACGCTGCTGCCGCTGCAGATCGACTCCACCGACCCCGCAGCCGTCGAGGCCGCCGTGCGCCGCTACGCCGGCAAGCCCATCATCAACTCGGTCAATGGCAAGCAGCAGATCATGGATGAGATCTTTCCACTGGTCGCCCACTACGGCACCAACGTTGTCGGCCTTACGCTCGACGAAGGCGGCATCCCCGATACCGCCGAGGCTCGCTTCGCCATCGCCGAGCGCATCGTGGCCGAGGCTGCCCGCTACGGCATCGGACCGGACCGCATCCTCATCGACTGCCTGGTCATGACCGCCTCGACCAACCAGCGCCAGGCCGAGCAGATCCTGCGTGCCATGTCCCTGTGCAAGGAGCGCCTGGGTGTCAAATGCGCGCTCGGCGTGTCGAACATCAGCTTTGGCCTGCCTGCCCGCCCGCTGCTGGGCTCGGTCTTTTTGGCCGCCGCCTTTGGCGCGGGCCTCGATGCCCCCATCATGAACCCGGGCTCCAAGCGCTTTATGGACACCGTCTACAGCTATCGCGTGCTGAGCGTTGAGGACGAGGGCTCGACCGGATACATCGAGCGCTACGCCGGCTGGACCGATCCGTATAAGATCGCCGCAAACCCGGCAGCGGCTCAGGCCGCATCGAGTGATGCCGCGCCTGCCGCCGGCGCCGACGGCAACGACGACCCGATCCGTCGCATGGTCGTCTCGGGCCGCAAAGGCGAGATCGCTGCCGAGACCGAGCGTCTGCTGGCAGACCACGACGCCATGGACCTTATCAACAACCACTTTATCCCCGCCCTCGACGAGGTGGGCGTCCTCTTTGACCAGGGCAAGTTCTTCTTGCCGCAACTCATGGCCTCGGCCGAGGCCGCGCGCGTGGGCTTCGACACCATCAAGCGCCTGATGCCTGCCGGCGAGATTGCCGACAAGGGTAAGATCTGCGTGGCCACCGTCAAGGGCGACATCCACGATATCGGTAAGAACATCGTCAAGATGCTGCTCGACAACTACGGCTATACCGTCTTTGATCTGGGCCGCGACGTCGATCCGCAGGAAGTGCTCAAGACCGTCAAGGAGCGCGACATTAAGCTCGTCGGCCTCTCGGCGCTTATGACCACCACCGTCGTCGCCATGGAGGAGACCATCAAGCTGCTCCATGCCGAGGTGCCGGGCGTCAAGATCATCGTAGGCGGCGCCGTGCTCACCCCCGAATACGCCAAGCAGATCGGCGCGGACTACTACGCCAAGGACGCCGCCGAAAGCGCTCGTATCGCCGAAGAGGTCTTTGGGCAGTAACACAACGGAAACAACCGAGCACCAAAACGTGCCGCACGCGCCACTTGGCATGTGCGGCACGTTAGAATAAATAAGACTATGCTCGTTTTGGCAGATAGGAGCGCAAGGATGGCGATCACGCCCGCAGAAATCGCGGAAACCCGCGGCATGGTTGAGGAGCAGAACCTCGACATCAGGACCATCACCATGGGTGTTTCGCTCATGGGTTGCGGTGACGAGAACCTCGACCGCATGTGCACGAAGATCTACGACCACGTGACGCACACGGCTGAGCACCTGGTCGAGACCGCCGAGAACCTCGAGCGCGAGTACGGTATCCCCATCGTCAACAAGCGCGTTTCCGTCACCCCGGTGGCGCAGATCGCCGCATGCTGCAAGGATGAGGACCTCACCCCCATCGCGCATGCCCTCGACCGCGCGGCCGAAACGCTCGGCATCGATTACCTGGGCGGCTTCTCCGCACTCGTCCAGAAGGGCATCGGTGACGCCGACCGCCGCGTCATCCAGTCCATCCCCCAGGCGCTCGCTACCACCAGCCGCGTCTGCTCCAGCGTCAACGTCGCCAGCCTGCGTGCTGGCATCAACATGGACGCCGTGCTTATGGCCGCCCAGACCATCATCGATGCCGCTAAACTCACGGCCGACCAGGATTCCGTCGGCGCTTCCAAGTTTGTCTGCTTTGCCAACATGGTCGAGGACTCCCCGTTTATGGCGGGCGCCGTCCACGGCGGTGGCGAGGCCGACGCCGTCATCAACGTAGGCGTCTCGGGCCCCGGTGTTATGGCCGCAGCCCTGGAGACGCTGCCCGATTCCGCCTCGATGATGGAAGTCGCCGAAAAGATTAAGCAGACCGCCTTTAAGATCACCCGCGCCGGCGAGCTCATGAGCCGCGAGGCCGCCCATCGTCTGGGTGTCGAGAAGGGCATTGTCGACCTGTCGCTGGCTCCCACGCCTGCCATCGGCGACTCCGTCGCGCGCATCCTCGAGATCATCGGCGTGGGCACCTGCGGTGGCCCGGGCACGACCTGCGCGCTCGCCATGCTCAACGATGCCGTCAAGAAGGGCGGCGTCATGGCCAGCTCCAGCGTGGGCGGCCTCTCGGGCGCTTTTATCCCCGTGTCCGAGGACGCCGGCATGATCGCCGCCGTCGAGGCCGGCGCGCTTTCGCTCGAGAAGCTCGAGGCCATGACCTGCGTATGCTCCGTCGGCCTGGACATGATCGCCATCCCCGGTGACACCCCGGTCGAGACCATCGCCGGCATCATCGCCGACGAGATGGCTATCGGCGTCATCAACAACAAGACCACGGCCGTGCGCGTGATTCCCGCCATCGGCAAGGGCGTGGGCGACTGCGTCGAGTACGGCGGCCTGTTCGGCCGTGCGCCCATCATGCCGGTGAACCCCAACGCCGGCACCGTGCTTGCCCACCGTGGTGGACGCTTCCCGGCGCCGCTGAACTCGCTCAAGAACTAGCTGAGGGGGACTGGCGAGGAGCCCCGGGGGAGGGCAAATATATAAGGTCGCCTGCTCGGACAGTCCTGACTCGCACGGAGAGCACATTAAGTGCTCTCCGGCTCGTGCGGAACTCGCGATCGACCTTATATATTTGCCCTCCCCCGGGGTTCCCGCACAACGGGACCTCAGTTGGGTTCTATCCCGGTTGCAGTTGCTTCGCTCCTGCACCACATGGTTGATACGGCGGTTTGGCGTTGGATCGGTTCTTTCTGATATATGCTGGTTGCGGCTCTTCTTTTGGGAGGAGTCGCTTTTTTGTTGTGAGGGGGATGGCCCGTGGTTGATGGGGATGCTCGCTCTGAGCTTCTTGCTGCTGATTGGAATGGCGAATGGATGCGTCTGCAAGCTAATCGGCGGCGGGCTGATGACTCTTTTGAGTGGGACAAAAGGGCTCGGCATTTTCGGCCGCTTGAGACTGCTCCGTATGCCCGGGACTTTATGAAGCTGTTGGCGTTAAAGCCTGGTGAATCCGTGTTGGATATGGGGTGTGGGGCTGGGTCGATTGCTATTCCGCTTGCTCAGGCTGGGCATCCTGTGATTGCTGCTGACTTTTCCCCTGCTATGTTGGGCACGCTTGATGCTGGTATTGAGTACTATGGGCTCGAGGATCTCATTACGCCGCTTGAGCTTGCTTGGGATGATGATTGGGATTTGGTTGGACCGGTCGCGAAAACGGTGGATGTTGCCTTTGCCAGTCGGTCGGTTACGACGACCGATCTAAAAGGTGCGCTTGCCAAGCTCGACCGTACGGCTCGTCGGCGTTGTGTTGTCACGATGGTCGCCAACTCCAGCCCACGCTATGACCTGCACCTGATGAACGCCATCGGTGCCTCGGTTACCTGCGGCAATGGCTTTGTGTATGCCTTTAACATTCTCATTCAGATGGGTGCCCTGCCGCAGGTTACGTACTTTGAATCACCTCGTCGCGATACCTTCGATAGCCTTGAGGCGGGCGTGGCGGACTTCTCCCGCATGCTCGAGCACGGTAACGAGGATAAGATCGACCGTCTGCGCGACTACGTCGCTCAGCATATGATTGAGAACCCCCATGCCGGCGAGCCGGGGTCCAAAGGGGTGCCGCAGGGGCGCTACATGCTCGACCACGTCCGCAAGGTCCGTTGGGCGTTTATTGCATGGGAGCCGGTCTCTTCGAGCCGTCCATAGACCGCTTTCGACCGTCGTACACGTCCGCCTGTAACCCGCGCCGTTCTCCCGCTCGGCATCCGCATTCTTTTTGAACTGGGCAAACGCGCCCCACACCGCACCGTTCCTGCGCTATCGTGGGACAGCTCACGTAGATTAAGGCCCCGTCGCGGGGCGCCCCATACATAGAAAGCGAGAACCCATGGCACTGACAGGAGCCCAGGTCAAGCAGCTTCGCAGCATGGCCCATCACCTCAACCCCGCCATCATCATCGGCAAGTCCGATGTCAACGAGGGCACCGTCGAGCAGACGGTCGCCTACCTGGAGAAGCACGAGCTCGTTAAGTGCTCCGTGCTCGATGGCTCCAGTCTTTCCGCCCGCGAGGCCGCCGAGGAGCTCGCCGAGCGCTGCCACGCCGAGGTCGTCCAGGTTATCGGCCGCAAGTTCTCGCTGTATCGCGAGTCCTCGCGCAAGGATATCGAGAAGATCAAGCTCGTCTAAGAGCCAATGATCCGGCGAGCCAACATATAGCAAGCTTACGGGTGCCCAAGTACTTCGGGCGCCCGTTTTTTATCGCTCGACCAGCACGCGATTGAGCCGCCCCTCCACCAAGCGCTCGTATAGACGTCGCGTCTCGGGCTCGGGCATGCCATTGACCTGCTCCCTCAGATGGTGCATATGCCCACTGTATAGCTCGACGATATCGCGCCGCCGCCCCGCCGCACTGTAGACACGCATGGCGCAGCGCACCATATCCTCACGCGCCGTTTCCTGCCGAAGGCCCGACTCCGCCAGCCAAATCGCCGACTGCAGATCGTTTTCTTCTAGAGCGGCATTTGCTCCCTTAATCATGCAATCGATGTACTTTGACTGCATAATGCGTCGCATACGTAAAAAGTAGGTGGGATTACAGCCATTGGGAACATACAACGGTCCGGCATAAAGCTGCTCAATCTTAAGGCACAGCTCAACTAAATGGGGCCCGCGCGCACCCGTGCGATTTCCCAAAACCTCGCGGCTTATCTGGTCAAACAGCCGTACATCGGTCTTGACGTAGTCGCTGTTGAGCCCGATGCATTCATTTTGGATGAGCACACACGACTTGCCGTCTGGCGTCGGTCCCAAAGCCGACCGCAAGCGCGATATCGTCGAGTACAGGTTATTGCGGGCGCTATTGAACTCGGCATGGGGCCACAGCTCCATGGCCAGCGTCTCACGATCGACGAGCGCATCCATGCCCAGCGCAAGCCGCTCGGCAAGCGTCGCCGCCTTCTTGCGGCGCCACATTTTGTCCGTGATGGGAAACCCGTCGCGCTCGGCGCGAAACGCGCCAAACATGCGAATCTCGATATGGTCGATGGTATCAACGGCTTCAACCTCGCCGGCCTGGAACAGGCGCTCGCCCTCCCCTTCCAAATCGTCGCGCAGCGAGTACCGCGATAGCTCGCGCACGGGAAGCTTCTTGCGTATCCTGGCCGCCGGCTCGCCCAGACAATGCATGGCAAGGCGCGCAAAGAGCCGATACGACGGTTCCAGAATCCCCGCGCGATTCATGGACATCCAGGCCGCGAGGTCGCTGTCTCGGCCCGCACAGGCCAAATGCAGCGCCACCATCCAGGCTTCTGCGCCACCAACCTGCGTCTGGCTTATATCGAGCAACTCCGCTTCCTCGCGCACCGAAACCATCGAGGTGTTACGCAGATATGCCGCGCGCTCCAGCAGCAATGCGTTATCGCGCATGTACGCAATCGACTCCTCGGCAAGTTTGAGCACTTGGACCGCACGGAACTTTGCATTAACCGGGCGCCCCTCTGCCAGCGACTGCCAGCCTTCTAGCAACAGGCCAAACAGCTGAATCTGGTTGTCGCGCATGCGCACGGCAAAACGATCGAGCTCGTTGAACGCCGCATCGTCGGTTACCGGCAAGCCGGAAAGGAGCCGCCGTGCCGCCAACACCATACGCACCCAGATAGCCATCGCCTTAAGCCCGCGTACATCGAGCGCCTCCCGCACCACCGTCATCTCGTCGTCGCGCTCGTCGGTTCCCGCAAACGACCCGTCAAAGAGCTCCACCAGCATGCTATCGGCCCGTAGAACAATCCCCGCGATGTCGAGCTCGCAGTCGTAGGCCTTGCTCGTTTTGAGCTGCTGTAGAACGCCGCCGTCATCTCCCCGCTCGGTCAGGCACCGCTTGACCTCGATATGCGCGGACAACATATCGAGTGCGGTATGGGATGTCTCGATTTCTGGTACGGCCAGGTTCGTAGGAAGCCCAAGCCCGTTGTCCCCATAGCAAACAGCCGTCAGCGTCTGGGCCACCCTCCATGAAACAGGGTCTATTTCGCAGGCTGCCCGTTCGCCCCCGCGCTCGATAACCGATGCCATATAGCGAGCGAGCTTTGTATTGGACACGCTGACCGCTGCCAGATATACGCCGAGCGCCTCGGCAGGCGTTGGCTCTGGAGCCGGATCGTCGGCATCGATCGTGCCCAGCGCTGCTCGGCAGATATCGGCCCCGTGCCCCGTCAGAGCAAGATCGACCCCATACTGCCCAGCAAGTTCAAGGACCGCTTCACGGTCCAAAAAGGCGTCCGCCAGGCCCATCGCCGCATCGCATCGGCCCGCCTTAAGCAAAATCCGGGCCGCCCTCGGAACAAGTTCGGGGCGAACCTCGGCCACCAACTTACGCAAACGCAAGCGTCCGTTATCCTCTGTGCCCAGACACGTAAAACTCCGCTCGGCGGGATCCAAGCCAAAGATCGGGTAGTCGCGTACAAAGTAGGACTGGTCGACCATCGACAGCCTCACCCCGCAAGCCTCGAGTTCTGCAATATTGCCCTCGCCCATCAAAACCATGAGACATGCCACGCAAAACAGCGCATTATTGTCGAGCGAAGCCAGATCGACAAGTGCCGCGCCATATACGTTGACAATCTCGTTTTCGAGCAGACCGGCTACGTCGCCTTGGCCATACAGACCCGTCTGCAATGCCGAAACGAGTTCGGGCACACCCTGCGTGAGCTGATAAAAGTCGAGCGATGTGCTGATCGAAAACGCCGATGCCCACGCCGAATACTCATAGGCATGCACCTTGAGCATCTGCGCATTGATCTTAACCGAATCGCCCAGCCCATGAATCAGCTGACGATTTGAAGGACGGCAGGAGATAAAGACCCCTACCCCCATAGCGCGCAGGCCGCGAATCCTGTCGATGAGGTCTTCGGTATCGTGCTGATCGAGGTTTGGCACATTATCAATCGCGATAAGGGAGTGCGGTTTGTCTTTGAGTTCTTCGGCAACCACCTCAAGCTGCATAAACACCTCGCGCCCAGTGGCGCGATCGGCCTCGATAATCCGCACGGGGCCTCGCGTCGGGTCGCATTTAACCTCATGGGTGTACTGCAGCAGCACCGAGGTCTTCCCAAACCCGTCGGGTGCATAAAGCACCACGATGCCGGCCTTTCGGCCCTTGGCGATAAGCTCATTCATCAAGCGTTCGCGTCGCACCATATAGCCTCCGCCTAGCGGCATCAGCTCGAGGTCGTCTATACCGCTCAAATCGTTTACCATGCCCGCTCCTCAACTCGACCGTATGGACACTGTAGCCGCAAGACCATACAAGCCGCGCAATGAATAGAGCGACCTTGTGTTTTAGGTTGTCTTTTGGTACGCAAGCGGCAAGTTTTTGTACAGCGAGGGCCGATTGTTATTAATCCCCCGACTAATCGGTCTTTAAGCAGGTAAATGAGCTTGTCAGCTTGTCCCATCTAAGCGGCAGTGTAACGCAAATGAACAATGTTCAGCTATGTCATTCAACTCGCCTAGCACCCGCTACCGTCTACGACCTTTTAGTGGCATTTTTGCATAGAATCTGATATAGAATGAATCAAACTGTTGGACATCCGGCATTCGTCAAGCTTGCGGCAAGATTTTGGTCAAGTGGGCGGAAAGGGATAGCAAAAAGGCCCCCGCAAAGCGGAGGCCTTAGGCAAGGCTATGTCGAGCTGCAGGATTCGCGCTACTCGCAGAGCGAAAGGGCGGCCTCGTCGGCAACGACAACGCAGTTGGTGTGCAGCTGCAGGATCGAAGCCGGGCACTCGGGCGTAACCGGACCATAGCACATGTCATGCACGGCCTGAGCCTTGGCCTCGCCGTTGGCGACGACCAGGATCATGCGGGCATACATAATGGTCTGGGTACCCATGGTGTAGGCCTGACGGGGAACATCGTCGATGCTGTCGAACAGGCGGCTGTTGGCCTGAATGGTGCTCTCGGTGAGGTCGACACAGTGCGTGCCCTTGGAGAAGTGGTCATCGGGCTCGTTGAAGCCGATGTGGCCGTTGTTGCCAATGCCGAGCAGCTGCAGATCCGGGTAACCGGCGTCGGCGACAATCTTGTCGTACTCAGAGCAGGCAGCGGCGGCGTCGGGGTTGGAACCGTCGGGCACATGCGTGTTGTTCAGGTCGATGTTGATGTGATCGAAGAAGTTCTCACGCATGAAGTAGTGATAGCTCTGGGGATCGTCGTGCGAAAGGCCGCGATACTCGTCCAGGTTGTAGGTGCTGACCTCGGCAAAGTCGACGTCGCCCTTCTTGTACCAAGCAGCGAGCTGCTTGTAGGCACCGATCGGGGTGGAGCCGGTGGCAAGGCCCAGCACACAGTCGGGCTTGAGGATAACCTGGGCCGAGATGATATTAGCGGCCTTGCGGCTCATATCCTCGTAGTCTTTAGCTTTAATGATCTTCATTACGCGTCCTTTCTCGTACAAGAGAGGCAAGGCTCCCTTACAAGCACTTGCCCGCGGCCCGCGTCGGCCGCAACCAACGTGTGCGGCCACCAGGGCGAGGTCGCGTAATGTATGTGTCTCGTGTCTAGCCGCGTCGAGGCCCCTGCCCGTCCACGGTGACCCGAAGCCTTTTAGCTTCGGACAAATCCCATCTTGCCACGGAGGACGTCCTCTTTCAAGGGCGCCCTCCGTAAACGTGTTTGAATTGTAGGCTAATGGCCACGTGCACTTGCTAGCGCTCGCGAGCAACGATGAGCTGGTCCATCTCTTCGACATGCACGCCAACGGAGCCCTTGATGCTCGAGAACTCAACGGAGTTGCACACCAAGATGGGAACCGTCACATCGTAGCCCTCGGCAGCAATTGCCTCGCGATCGAACTCAATGAGTACATCGCCCTTATGGACGATGTCACCCACTTGCGCATGTACGGTAAAGTGCTTGCCCTCGAGCTGAACAGTGTCCAAACCAACGTGGATGAGCACGTCCAGGCCATCGACCGTGTTAAGCGCAACAGCGTGTCCCGTGGGAAAAATGGCCTCGACCTTGGCATCAGCCGGTGCAATCACACGCGTTCCGGTGGGCTGAATCGCCACGCCCTGGCCCAAAAGGCCGGTGGCAAACGTCTGGTCGTTTACCTCGGAAAGCGGAATGACATCGCCCGAGATGGGAGCATCCAGCGTAAGGACTCGACCACGCATACCAAAAGACCTTAGGACTTTAGTGAACATGCTCCCCCTCGGACATACCGATCAACCAAAATAACCTTAACAGTCTACCACTTGGCAACGGTTTTTGACCATTAGGGAAGTTCGCGCTTGACAACCTCAACGATGTCGTCGACAACGCGCTGGGTCAGCTCGTGCGTCTCGGCCTCGGCCATCACGCGGACCAGCGGCTCGGTGCCGCTCGGGCGCACCAGAATGCGGCCGCGGCCGTCAAGCTCCTTCTCGGCAGCAGCGACGGCATCCCAGATGGGCTGGCAATCGTCCAGACCAGCCTTGTTGTCGGAATGCACGTTGACGAGTACCTGCGGGTACTTCTTCATGATACCGGCAAGATCGGTGAGGGTGCGACCGGTGCGCTTGAGCACGGCCAGCAGCTGCAGAGCCGTCACCAGGCCGTCGCCGGTGGTATTGTGCTCCAGGAAGATGATGTGGCCGGACTGTTCGCCGCCGATGACGGCGCCGTCCGCGAGCATGCGCTCCAGAACGTAGCGGTCGCCCACGGCGGTCTGGACCATCTCGAAGCCCTGCTCCTTCATAGCGATGGAGAAGCCCAGGTTGCACATGACGGTCGAGACGATCTCGGAGTTGGCGAGCTTGCCGCGAGCGGCGAGGTCAGAACCGCAGATAGCCAGGATGTAGTCACCGTCGATCTCATTGCCCTCGCTGTCCACAAAGAGCACGCGGTCGGCGTCGCCGTCGTGGGCCAGACCGATGTCAGCGTGGGTGCGCAGCACGAGCTCGCGCAGGGGCTCAAGGTGCGTAGAGCCGCACTCAACGTTAATGTCGGTGCCGCAGTAATCGGTGTTGATGGCATGGACCGTGGCACCCAGGCGCTGCAGCGCGGCGGGCGTAGTCTGGCAGGAAGCACCGTGACCGCAGTCGACGGCAACGACCAGGCCATCGAGCCTCAGGCCATCAAGCGTATCGATGGCATGATCGACATATGCCTTGCGGGCGTCCTTCATCTTGATGATGTGGCCCACGCCGGCACCGGTCGGCAGCGTGTCGGCAGCCATGGCTTCCTCGGACATGACCCAGGCGCTAATCTCTTCCTCGACCGCGTCGGGAAGCTTCATGCCCTTGCGACTAAAGAACTTGATGCCGTTGAACTCCGGCGGATTGTGCGAAGCAGAGATGACGATGCCGCCGTCGAGCTCGTTTTGGACGGTGAGCAGCGCCACGGCAGGCGTGGGGATGACGCCGCAGCAGTGCGGACGGCCCCCCTCGGCCATAATGCCGGCGGTCAGAGCGCCCTCGAGCATGGTGCCCGAAAGGCGCGTGTCACGGCCGATGCAAATATCCGGACCAAGAAACTTGGTCGCCGCGCGGCCCAGGCGAAACGCGAGGTCGCACGAGAGGTCGGCATTGGCGACGCCACGGACGCCGTCGGTACCGAAGATGTTCTGGGGCATAGGATCGCTCCTTCCCTAGCAGGCGATATGCAACCGCCCACCCTAGTCGAAAAAGAAAAGCGGGACCCGCCGAGGAATCGGCAGGCCCCGCTTGTACATTGTATCTCGAAAGGAGATAAAACCTTAGCGCTTGGAGAACTGGGGAGCGCGGCGGGCCTTCTTGAGGCCGTACTTCTTGCGCTCGACCACGCGAGCATCGCGCGTAAGGAAACCGGCCTTCTTGAGGTCAGCACGGTAGTCGCCAGCGTTCAGAAGAGCGCGAGCGATGCCCAGGCGCAGAGCGCCGGACTGACCGGAGATGCCGCCACCATCGCACAGAGCGATAACGTCGAACTGACCGGCGGTGTCGGTCACCTTGAAGGGAGCAAGGGCGTTCTCAACGAGCTGATGACGGCCGAAATACTGCTCGGCGTCACGCTTGTTGATGGTCACCTTGCCGGTGCCGGGGACGAGACGGACGCGGGCGACGGCGTTCTTACGACGGCCGGTACCCTGGTAGACAACGGTGTTCTCAGCCATCTTTAAGCCTCCAGCTCAATCTTCGTGGGGTTCTGGGCAGCATGCGGATGCTCGGCACCAGCGTAGACCTTAAGCTTGGTCATCTGGGCACGGCCGAGGGTGGTCTTGGGCAGCATACCGCGAACGGCGCGCTCGATGACCTTCTCCGGGTGCTTCTCCATAGCCTGGCGGAAGCTCTCAGCCTTGAGGCCGCCGTTGTAGCCGCTGTGGCGATAATAGGTCTTCGTGTCGGCCTTGTTACCGGTAAGCTGGACCTTATCGGCGTTGATGACGACAACGAAGTCGCCGCAGTCGCTGTTGGGCGTGAACTGGGGCTTGTTCTTACCGCGCAGGATCATTGCGATCTGGGTGGCAAGACGGCCCAGGACAGCACCATCGGCGTCGACGAGAACCCAGTTGCGCTGGACCTCGCCCTGCTTGGCGTAGTGAGTCGATTTCGAAATCACTTAGACTCCTCCATGTACAGTACGTGTTGTTACAGAGATTCACGGGGCTCTGCAAGTAACCCGTCCATATTACCCCGCTCGCCGTACGAGTCAACAGGTATTTTGGCTCCGACCAGAGTTTCTGCACATGTCATCCACGAGCCGTGATTTTCTAGCTCTTTAGCTGTTGTCATTTTTTGAGGGTTCGTCGTCGCTAGCGCTCAACGAACTCTTGGATTTCCGCGAGCAGGCGCTTTGCCTCCTGACGGCCCTGGATATACAGGTCCAAAAGCTTTGCCGAATCGTGCTCGACATGGCCGACCTCGACCGGCTTTTGCGGAGCGACGACCAGCGCACGGCCCTCGCGCTCATACTTCCACAGGTGCATGCGTTGTATGTTGTAGCGGTCGTGGCGCGTCTCGATTCCCTCGAGCAGATAGGGGTAGTCGGCATAGCGGGCGCGCGCGGCAGGCATAAACTCGTAAGGCTTTTTCTCGTACGAGCGGTCCTGCGTGACAATGACGACCGCGCGATCGAAGCCCGCCTCCTCCAGCACGTGCTCGATGGGGATCGAATCGGCTACGCCACCGTCGACGTATTTGTGCCCGTCAATCTCGACCGGCGGCGTCACCAGCGGCAGCGACGTCGAGGCGCGAACAGCGTCGAGGTCGAGCACGGCGCTTTTGACCGGGAGGTACGTGGCGGTTCCAAAGAGCATGTCCGTCGCGACGGCGTACATCTCGATGGGGCTCGCGTCGAATGTCTCGTTGTCAAAGGGATCCAGGCGGTCCTGGACATCGTTGAAGATAAAGTCGTAGCCGACGATAGAGCCCGTGGACGCAAACGATGCGGCGCCCATGAAGCGGCTGTCGTTGCAGAAAGCCAGGTTGATGCGGTTGGCACGGCCGATCTGGTGCGACTTGTAGTTCACGCCGTTGAGGGCGCCGGCCGATACACCGTAGACAGCCGGAATCTCAACGCCGGCCTCCATGAGAACGTCGAGCACGCCCGCGGTAAATTGCCCGCGGAAGCTGCCGCCCTCCAAAACGAGCGCGACCTTGCCGGCGTTCTTTGCTTTATCTTCTGCAGTCATATTGACCTCCTGCGATTGCGTTTTGGCCTTCTTCTACCCAGTTTTGGGATGGCGAGAGCGCAGGTTTTGGAGTTGAGGAGGGCGGAGCGGTCGGCGGGAAAGCGTGTCCCGTTCTCAGAGCAAATTCCGGGTCGTATTTTCCGCTGAGCCCGCCATCTGGAAAATGAATCCCATTCCGAGCTTAGATTCCGGGATGCGCTTTCCGCTTGATGTGTCATCCGGAAACTACGTCCCAGTCTGAGCGCGGATTCCGGGATGGACTTTCCGCCTGGGCCGCCATTGGGAAAGCACGTCCCACCCTGCGCTGCCGCGACGTTTTCTTTACGCCCGCGCCCTGCATAGAGTTCGATTCTCCGCGGTTTGGGACTTGCGTTGGTGCGGGGCATGGTCAGCCGGAGCTTAATCGGCATCGCATCTATATCTGGCTGAGGCTTTGCGCGGAGAATCCGCGTGTTCGCTTCGCGAACCCGCACCGGCTTCGGCCGCCTGCCGGCGTCCGCGGGCTAAAAACGCTTACGCGTTTTCTTTACGCCCGCGCCCTGCTCAGAGTTCGATTCTCCGCGGTACGGACTAGAAATAAAAAGGCAGGTAGATATAAGTATCTACCTGCCTGTTACTTATGGTGGAGGCGCGGAGAATCGAACTCCGGTCCACGAAAGCCCCCTGATTGGCATCTCCAAGCTCAGTCGCTGATTTAATCTCGGACGCTTTGCGCGCAGCGACACGCTCGCGGCGTCCTAACCGGTTCGGTCTTAGCCTGCGCCATACCGATTACGTGCGCAGGAGCATTCCCCTAAAATGACGTCGCGCCGGTGTCGGGGAAATCACCGGGTTGACGCGCCGCTATAAACTAAGCAGCGAGAGCCATAGGCTCAAAAGAAGAGTTGTTGTCAATTCAATTTGACGGTACCCCTGTTTAACGAGGCGAGGAGACCTCGGCTTGCTTCCTCTCTCAGAGCTATCGTGTCGAAACCAGTCGCCCCCGAATGTCGGGAAGTCTGGATGGCATTGGGCACGCGCACCCAACACCCGTCGACTTTTAAAGGAACGTGCAGGGCGAGCCCCGCTTGTGGAGTGTTATCTTACCACGTTCTGAAAGCGGACAGCTGTTCTATGCACGAGCTGTGAAGACCCCAATGTGCGCCGCACTTCGCACTTTTGTTACCGATCGCGTCACGTATATTTTCGCCAAGCAAAATTGACCCGTCGAAAGGACCGTTATGGATACCAAGCAGCAACTCGTCAATGCCCTCGCAGGCCTGGGCTCAACCATTACCGAAGCTATGGATGTCATCGAGGGCTTTGTCCCCTGCGGACATCCCGCCCTCACGGTATCGAACGCACTCGTCGCGCTGGACGTTGACGATGATGCAGCTCTCGCCCAGCAGCTTGAGACCGTCGAGGGCTTTATCGACCACGTGAGCGAAAACCGCGGCGTGACCGCCTACCACGGCGTCGAGGTCGAGCTCGCGGGTCCCAAAGCCGATCTGCTCGCAGCAATCCGCGAGGTAGGCGCCCTTATGCAGACCGCAGGCGTCAAAAACACCCAGGTCAACGAGTGGGTCTACCGCAGCCTGGCAGCACTCGACAGCTCCGACGAAAAGGCAGCCGAGCAGCTCGCAGAAAGTCCCGCCATTAAGGCCGAGCTTTTGTAAATAGCAGACGCGGGCCCCTTGGCGCATCGTCGTCCAAGAGGCCCGCAAACAGTTCGCGTCAACCGATAGCCGCGCCGCCACGTTCGGTCAAAGCCAGAATTGGCATCATTTGGCGCGGGGTCTTTGCTGCAAGATCGGCATGTTCGAGCAGTTTGCGATCGTTAGTTACCAAGTAATCAACCTGGGCGCGTTTGCATGCGGCGAGTACCAGGTTGTCCTCGTAATCGCGATGGAGCGCTAAGTATTTGTCGGCTAGCCACAGATCGGATGCGTCTGCGCCCACGGCGGTGGCGTTTTCGGTCATATTTCGAACAAACGCCAGCGCCGCATCGCCAATCGCGCGGGCAGACGCCTCGTCGAGCGCTCCCCCGCTGGCAAGAACGCTACGCTTCAGCTCGTGTTGGACAACGTATAGCACGTCCTTAGCGATATGCACCGGAAAGAACAGTAACGACCCCGTCTCCGTCGCCTGCCCAATAAACGCACGCGCGGCAAGCGACTCGGCATGGTCGACGCAAAACGAATCAACCCATACGTTGGCGTCTACCATGATCTTGAGAGGCGCCCCACTCACTGGATCATCCCCTTTTGGCGATAATGCTCATCCATGGCTTCGGAATAGATTGTGTCCCAATCGCGGTCATCGGATACAGGCGACGTAGCGATGCCCAGGTCCGCGTAAAGCTGATCCGCCGCCGCCCATGACGCGGCGAACGGAGTATCGGGCGCGACGGCCTGCTGCCGGTCGTCGACGGCCGCAAGCACTTCCTCGCACTGCCCGCCACCCTGCGCGACCTTGGCCACCACCTTTTTGATGAGCTCGGGCAGCGACCCGCCCGAAAGCCGCAGCGCCTCCTCGGCACGGTTCTTGACCTGGCGATCCACGCGAACGTTCACCTGCGCCATGCCGCTAACAGCACCCACGTCGATCCCGCTCCCTTCAATTGCTAGCCATGCTAGCAACACTATATAGAGAAGCTAGCAAATGGTCAAATGCAAAAGGCCTGCGCCCGGACGACACCGATGCCGTCTGGGCGCAGGCCAGATAACGTGCGCGAACACGTCTGCTAGCGCAGGTAAGCCTTCGCGTTGCCCAGGCTGTAGGCAATCGTCGAGCCGTTGTGCAGCAGTGACGACGTCTGCGGAGTGATCATGCCGGTAATACCCAATGCCAACAGCGCCGAGTTGGTGAGCATCACCTTGGAATACGAACTCGACAGACGGTCGATAAGCCCCTGACTCATGCGGCGCAGGCGCACGATTGCGGCCAGATCTGTATCGGTCAGGATGATATCGGCGACCTCCTTGGCGATGTCGCTTCCACCGCCCATGGCCAGACCCACATCGGCCAGACCCAGCGCCGGTGAGTCGTTGACGCCGTCGCCCACCATGGCAACGTGGCGCCCCTCGCCCTTAATGCGCTCCACATACGCGTACTTGTCCTCGGGCAGCAGCTCGGCCTTAAACTCGTCGACACCTGCCTCGCGAGCAATGCGCTCGGCCGTGCGCTCCGAGTCGCCCGTGAGCATGACCACGTGCTTAACGCCCAACGCGTGCAAGTCGGCGATGGCCTCGCGGACCCCGGGCTTAAGCGGGTCCTCGATACCGAGCACGCCCACAACGGTGCCGTCGACCGCCAGATACAGCGGCGACAGGCCCTGCATCTGGGACTCGATGCGCTCCTTTATGTCGGACTCGAGCTGCGCTCCCTCATCCTCAAACACAAAGTGTGCCGAGCCGATAATCGCGCGACGTCCTTCGATGGACGAAGCGATGCCGTGTGCCACGATGTACTCGACGGCAGCATGGCGCTCGCGGTGCTCGAGCCCGCGTTCGCGGGCGGCGTTGACCACGGCACGCGCCACCGGATGCGGGAAATGCTCCTCCAAGCAAGCGGAAAGGCGCAGGACCTCATCCTCGCTCCAGCCGTCGGTCGTGAGCACGCAAGCTAGGCGCGGCTGGGCCTCGGTCAGCGTACCGGTCTTGTCAAAGACAATGGTATCGGCCTTGGCAAACGACTCAAAATACTTAGCGCCCTTGACCATGACGCCCATCTTGGCGGCGTCGCTCATAGCAGTCATGACGGCGACGGAGCCCGTGAGCTTGAGTGCGCACGAGTAATCGACCATCAACGCCGCCGAGGTCTTGATGAGGCTGCGGGTGGTAAGCGCAACCAGGCCCGCGAGCAGGAAGTTCCACGGGACGATCTTGTTGGCAAGGTCCTCCATGTGCGACTGACCCTCGGACTTGAGCGAGTCGGCCGTCTGCACGAGCGAGACGATTGAGCGGAGCTTGGTCTGAGCCGTATTGGCGCGCACGCGCACCAAGATGCTGCCGTCTTCCACGACGGTACCGGCGAACACGTCGTCGCCCGCGCTGCGCTCGACGGCCAGCGGCTCGCCGGTCAGGGTCGCCTGGTTGACCATGGCGCTTCCCTGCTCGACCACGCCGTCGATGCAAATGGACATGCCAGTACGCACGGCTACCAAGTCGCCGGGCTCAAGCTCGGTGGCGGCAACGCTCACCTCAGTGTCGCCGACGACCTTCTGCGCCTTGTCGGGCACATCGAGCAGCGAGTTGATGAGCTCGTTTTCGCTCATGGCGCGGGTGTAGTCCTCGAGCAGCTCGCCCACGTTGAGCAGGAACATCGTCTGGCCCGCGGTGTCAACATCACGCTTGACGAACGAGATGCCGATGGCCGAAGCGTCGAGCACGGGAACGGTCAGGCGCGGCTGCGCCAGCTCATGAAGGGCAGCGCGCAAAAATGCCATGTAACCGGCCACGACAAACACCGCACGCAGGGGCGTCGGCAAGAACCAGCGACGTGCGTAATGGGCGCCGACGAGTGTCGCCAGGTCCATAACGAGTTTGTGCTTGCGCGGCTCGAGTTGCATCACATAGCCCGACTTGGCATCGGCGATAGCTTGAGCATCGAGTGCGCCCAGGGCGTCGAGCACGCTCGCACGGCGCGGCTCGTCGTACTCCAGCGCCATCTGGCCAATACGGCCATAAACGCGCACCTTGTGCACGCCGTCGATATCGCCGCTGAGCTTAAGAAGTGCATCGAGATCGCTCTCTGGCACAGGACCCGCCAATTGAAGACGGGTCCTGCCAGGGATCTCGCTGATAATCGAGAATCTCATAGTTTGTGCCTGGGAGCGTTACTCGGCTGCCTCGTCAGCAGCGGCCTCGCTCTGGGTGATGTAGGCAGCCTCGGCAACCATGTCATCGACATTGGCCTTGGCCTGCTCGACCATGTCCTGGTAGCAGTTCTTGACGCGCATGCCGCACGCGATACCCTGCACGCAGGCATTCTTGACCGGAGCGCTGGTAAGCAGCTTGATGCCGGCCGTACCAAGCAGAAAACCGCCACCGACAAGCAGGGTGTTAAAAGTCGACTTCTTCATGTTGCTTCTCCCTTTTGCCGCACAAGCGCGGCATGGTGCCTTAGCACCCGAGTTCATTAGTTTGCTCGAGCACGCTTTTGAGACTAGTTTAGTCGAACTATTATGGTCAACCAAAGTTAACCTTTGGAAATCTTGGTCCCCTTTCCTACAGCTGCCAGGCAGCCGCCTCCTTTTGCAGCGCAACCATGCGGGCGAATTCTCCACCTGCCGCCTTGAGCTGCGCCGGAGTGCCCTGCTCGGCAACCACACCATCCTTGAGCACGACGATCTTGTCGGCATTTTCCACCGTGCGCATGCGATGGGCAATAACGATAACCGTCTTACCTGCAAGCAGACGGGAGAGTGCCTGCTGTACCACGGTCTCGTTCTCCACATCCAAGCTCGCCGTCGCCTCGTCCAACAGCACGATAGGCGCGTCTTTGAGCAGCGCGCGGGCGATGGAGATGCGCTGGCGCTCGCCACCGGAAAGTTTGGAGCCGTTCTCGCCGATCATGGTGTCGTAGCCCTGCGGCATGCGGTTCACGAACTCGTCGCAGTTGGCGGCACGCGCGGCCGCAAGCACTTCCTCATCGGTGGCATCACGACGCCCGAGGCGGATGTTTCCCATCACCGTGTCGTCAAAGAGCAGCACGTCTTGGAACACAATGGCGTAGTCGCGCAGCAGCACCTCGGGATCAACGCTCGCTACATCCACACCACCCACGGTGACCGTGCCTTCGG
>CABUJN010000029.1:0-25712 GCA_902491935.1 uncultured Collinsella sp. | reverse complement strand
CGAGGCGGGGACGCTCGCCCCCAACACCCGCGACCTCGTGCTGCGCTCGTGGAAGAACTACGTCGGACCCCGCTGGGGCGCAATGCCCGTCGACCAGCTGCGCGCCGTCGAGCTGCAGGACTGGCTGCTGACACTGCCCGCCGCCACCGCCGATACCGCCCTGCTCACCCTGCGCAAGGTCTACGCCTGCGTCTCGACCTTCATCCGCCTGCCGCTCGACCCGTTCGCCGCCAGCGTCAGGTACACCATGCCCACCCGCAAGACCCGCGAGCGCTCAAAGCGCGTCTACACCCTCGACGAGGCCCTGGGCGCCCTCGACGCACTGCGCGGCAACCCACTGGAGCCCGCGTTCATCCTCGCATGCTTTGGCTCCTGCCGCTCGGGCGAGTCGCTGGGCGTGCGCACCGAGGAGGTGCTGCGCTGGGAGCGCTCCGGCACCGTCCTCGCCTCCGCCGACATCTGCCGCCAGATGCAGCAGTCCGGCACCGAGCCGGTGGGCGCCCTCAAGACCGCCAAGTCCGCCCGCACCGTCGTGATCTTGCCGCAGGCCGCCGACCGCCTCGTCGAGATAGCGGCGGCGCGGGCCGCCGAGGGCCGCGAGTGGATGTGCGACCGGGGCGACGGGCTGCCCATGAACCGCAGCATTTGCAACGACCGCTGGCGGAAACTCTGCGCCGCCCGCGGCATCGAGCACATCCCGTGGTCAAACCTCCGCAACTCGTGGCGTACGATAGCGGAGGTCGAGCTTCGCCTGCCGTGGGACCTCATAGAGATGCTGATGGGCCACGCCCTCCCCGGCGTGTCGGGCAGGCACTACATCCGCCCCACCGCCGAGCAGGTCGTCCGCGCCGCCTATGACGCGCTTGGGATAAGTTAGGATATTCCCCCGCAAAGCCGCAGGTAGATGGCACGCCGTTAGTTGTGGCAGTATTAAGATTCACAGCCCAAGCCACCGCAAAGGCGCCCGCCCCCTTTGCGGTGGTTTGGGGTCGCGCTACTCTCCGAGCATCTCTTGGAGCTTGGCTGCCACGGCGTGACCCAGGCTCTCATGGCTTTCGGGCATCATATGCAGATAGTCGATATCGCCCGGCTCGGCAAAGTCGGCGGCATTCAAAAAGTCGCAGCCAAACTGCTCAGCCACATGCGCGTAGTACTCACCAAAATGTTCCGAGGCTTCTACGGAATGCTCGTCAAAATCGGTCATATATACGTCGGCGATCTGCGGCTTAATCTTGATAGGCGCCATCAGCAGAATGCGCGGACAAGGCGCAGCGTCGGTCCACGGAAACGCGCGGACGGCGCGAATCAGCGCCATGGCGCCACGGGCGATATCGGAAGCTGTCACGTTAAAGACCGTCTTACAGTCGTTGGTGCCCAGCATGATCACAATGGCGTCCAGCGGCTTATGGGCCTCGAGCAGCATCGGAAGTGCGCGGATGCCGTTAAGATTGGTGTCCAGATGGCACATGTCGTCGCGTACCGTCGTGCGGCCGTTGAGGCCTTCTTCAATTACATGCCAGCCCTCGCCTAAGTCACGTTGGGCCACGCCGCACCAGCGCACATCCTGCGCATAGCGCACCGCGGTGCCGTCGCGCATGCCCGCCGGATCGTAACCATAGGTGTTGCTGTCGCCAAAGCATAGAACGTTTTTCATCGTAAGCCCCTCGCTCAGTAAAAAGCCGACGGAAGCAGCCTCTCCCGCCGGCTCGACCTATCTGTCAGCACGTACCGATTACAGGTACTTGCGCCAATCGTCCTCGTCCTCATCATCCTCGGTAGCAGCCTGGGTCTGCTCGGCGGCGCGAGCTGCCGCAGCGCGAGCGGCAACCTGGGCATAGGACTCCTCGTTGCGCTCGGGGAAGTTTGCCAGCACGTGCTCGAACTTGGCAAAATCCTCATCCCAGCGCGTAGAAGGCACGGCAAAGAAGACTTGCTTGACCTTAAAGTCGCCCGACGCGAGCTCCTTGCGGAAGAGCTCGGCCACGGCCTCTGCGTCAAAGCCGTTGTTGTCGCAGCCCCAAGCGCCCAGCACGAGCTTCTCGCGACCTAGCTCGTCGCAGATGGCAAGCACAAAGCGAATGCGGTCGCGCAGGGCGTCCAGCAGAGCATCGTCGCTCACGCGATACTCCTGGCGGGCGCGCTTAACGTTGGGCGCGGCGGCCACGATCACGTCGGCGTATGCATGCACGTGGTTGCGGTCGAAGCGCACCGCAGGCACCACCAGCGCACGGTTGCGGTAAAGCTCGCAGTTGATGTTGCGGCGACGGTTCTCGCCGTACCATTTGCGCTGCTTATCGAGAACGTTGTACAGATACGAATCGGCGCACAGCGTGGCCTCCTGGCCCAGATAGCCCTGGATGTAGCCACCGCCCGGGTTGGTGAACGAGGCAAAGGCGAGCACGGCCATGTCGCAGAACTGCGCATAGCCACGACCGTTGTCCAGGATGGCCTGCGTGGCGGAGGCATCGAGCACGGTGACCTCAGGCAGAACCGGAGCGGGCTCCTCAGCAGGCGCGGACTCAGCTTCGGCGATTTCCTCGGCAGGCTCAGGCGCTGCCTCGGTCTCGGGCGCCGTCTCGGTCTCGGCAGCCTCCGCGCCCTCGACGTCCTCGGCAACCTGTTCTTCGGCGGCCACAGCACTCTGAACCTTGGCCTTCATCGCCGCGACAAAACCGGCAGGCATACCATCGAACTCGCACACGCCGGCAAGCGAACGCTCGATATCCTTGGCGCACGCTTCGGACACAGTTGCCACGTGACGCTCGGCGGCCTTGGCACGGGCCTCGCGCTTGGGATTGGGCTGACCCGCTCGGTTGGACCTGCGGTTACGGTTCCTGTTGTCGACGTCTGCCATAAGTGGTCACCTTTCCTGTCGCTGCCGCTATCGGCTTTTCCCATCCATGATACCCTGCCGAGTACAAAAAAGACGGCCCCGAAGGACCGCCTTTCGCATCGATTTACACGCACGGCAAGCACCGCCGCAATTCGCCACTAGTCGCGACGGCCAAGGATGTTCAGGATGCGCAGGAACACGTTGATAATGTCCACGAACAGATTGGACGCCATGAGCACGGCGTTGGGCAGCGTAGGCGGCACCGTCGTGGCAACATAGGTGTCGTAGCCAATAAAGCCGGCGAACACCACGATTACGATCAGATCGGTGATGGTCTGCGAGACGCCCATGAACATCAGCACGATCTCAACCAGAATAGTGGCGAGCAGAATGCCAAAACCGATGCCATATACGCGCTGGAAAAACTTGGGGAACGTCACGCCCAAGGCGCCAAAGACAAAGGTGATGGCGGCCGTGGCGATAAAGGCAGTGTTGATGGTGGGCAGGTCGTAGTTGGCAAGGCCAAACGACGCGGTCAGGCCAAAGGTGCTCGCAAAGATTACGTAGCCCACAAGGGACAGGCCCACGGACTGCTTACTGGCGGCGGCCGACATCATGACCATGCCGACGATGGTCAAAATAAACGAGCCAAAGACCAGTGGCAGGGCGGCGCCGCTCATCATCATGCGGGCAAACGCCATGGTGCTCGTAAAGTAAGCACCAGCGCCCATGGCACAAAAGCCCAAGAAGATGAGGGCAGACATGGCAAGATTATACGCACGCGGCGACATCTCCTTGGCACGGCTTGCGCCGGTTTCGATGGGGCCGTTCTGATAGCCCTGAATATCGTTCATAATTTCGTCCTTTCAAAAGCGCCGCGACAGCGCAGTAGCTGACAAGATTCCTGTCATTGTACCCGAATGCCGTACGTCCTTACCTACGGCGCTCGCCCTCGAGCGTGCGATCAAAGGCCCAGACCCACCAACGCATCACGTGTGCCTGCGAGCCGTCCGCCCGCTCGCGCGTCTGGTCCTCCAGATACAACTCGGTCGCGTGCCCGCCAAAACGCACCTTATAGGTCGCCGTACGAACACCGTGAACCGTTAAGCCAAAGCCCGTGGACGAGACAATCTCGTCAATCGTAAAGCAGCGACCGTCGACCCAGCAGACGGTAACCGGCACGACTTGTCCGCCCGCGAGGATGCGAGCCACGACGTCCACATACTGCTTGTGTACGCGCCGAGTTTTGCCGTCTGTCTGTCGATATTCCATGCCTCCTATTATCGAACGCATGTTTGAATGTTGTAAAGCGAACAGACTGTGGTTTTGGAGTGTCGTAGTAATCGCACGTGTCCGCATGGCGTGTTAGCAAAAAGAACACCCGCGGTCAACAGGGCTAATATTCAATTTTAGTGCCAAAAAGTTCACTTCTCCCATCAGAACTCGGTAAAGAGACCCGCAGGAGGTGATACGATTTATCATGTTTTTGTAACGTGTCTGCAAACTTCGAGAAAGCCCATATATGGACGTAACGTTCTCAACCTTCCTCGGCCAAATTGTGTCGAACCCAGTCCTTGCCGTCACCGTGATCCTCGCGTTGGGCGCCATCTTCGTCAATGGATGGACCGACGCGCCCAACGCCATCGCGACCTGCGTCACTACGCGTTGCATGCCCGCCCGCGCCGCCATTCTCATGAGCGCCGCATTCAACTTCCTCGGTGTGCTCATCATGACGCACTTTAACGCGAGCGTCGCCAACACCATCTCACATATCGTCGACTTTGGCGGAAACAGCACCATGGCGCTCGCCTGCCTATGCGCGGCGCTGTTCTCCATCGTCGTCTACGGCGCCACAGCGTCGCGTTTTGGCATCCCCACCTCGCAAAGCCACAGCCTTATCGCCGGCCTGACCGGTGCCGCCATCGCCCTCGGCGGTGCGAGCAGCGTCAACGTCCACGAGTGGATGAAGGTCATCTACGGCCTGGCGCTCTCCATCGGCCTGGGCTTTGTCATGGGCTGGGTCCTGTGCAAGCTCGTCTCGATTCTTTTCGTCGCCGCCAACAGGCGACGTGCCAATGTCTTCTTTAAATACGCTCAGATCGCGAGCGCTGCGGCCATGAGCTTTATGCACGGCGCGCAGGATGGACAGAAGTTCATCGGCGTGCTCTTTTTAGGCGTGGCCTTTGCCAGCGGCCAGACGAGCGTCGGCGATGCAGGCATCCCCATCTGGATTATGCTGCTGTGCTCGGCCACTATGGGCATCGGCACCAGCGTGGGCGGCGAGCGCATCATCAAGTCCGTCGGCCAGAGCATGGTTAAGCTCGAGAAGTATCAGGGCTTCTCTGCCGACCTCGCGGGTGCCGCGAACCTGCTGCTTGCCACCCTTACCGGCATCCCTGTGTCCTCCACGCACATCAAGACCTGCGCCATCATGGGCGTCGGTGCCGTCAAGCGCCTCTCGGCCATCAACTTCGGCGTCGTCAAGGACATGATGTTCACCTGGTTCTTCACCTTCCCCGCCTGCGGACTCATCAGCTTTGTCATGGCCAAGCTGTTCATGATGTTCATCTAGTCAAACCGAGCGTCCATCCGGACCGTAATACTTCTCACACCCGTCTTCGCCTCGAAAGGACCCACTCATGGCAAAGAAACCCGATTCGTTCTATTTTGACAACTACGTTGCCTGCGCCGACCTAGCCGTACAGGCTGCCGAGCTGCTCACCAAGATTTTCGAGAACTTCGATCCCGCGAAGATTCACGATATGCTCGACAAGATGCACTCAATCGAGCATGCGGCCGACAAGAAGCACCATGAGCTTGAAGACGCCCTGCTCACGGCCTTTATCACCCCGCTTGAGCGCGAGGACCTGGACCTGATGAGCTGCTCACTCGACACCGTGCTCGACCGTATCGAGGGCGTCGTGCAGCGCGTCTACTTCACCAACATCCAGAGCATCCATCCCGACGCCATCGTCATCGCCCACAAGGTGACTGACGCCTGCCGCGCCATGAAAGACCTGATGGTCGAGCTGCCCAACTACCGCAAGTCCAAGACCCTGCGCGAACTCGTCATCCAGATCAACACGATCGAGTCCGAGGCCGACGAGCTCTACATCAACGCCATGCGCAACCTGCACGTTAACGGCAAGGACCCGCTCGAGGTCATCGCCTGGCGTGACGTGTACGCCTTCCTGGAGTACTGCGCTGACTGCTGTGAGAATGTGGCCGATGTTGTGGATTCGATTGTCATGAAGAACAGTTAATTGGGGGTACGTGTCCCGGCGGCGAAGGGCCGGCACCTGTTTGCTTTCTCACTCCGGCTGCATGGCAGAGTCGTTCGAAAGTAAACAGGTGCCGGCCCTTCGCCTTACGTACCACCATTGGGAACTTTGGCTGATACTTTGAAAGCGATGGGGCTTTTGTTGGCGGGGCCTTTGGACCCGATTGGGAACTTTGGGACCGCCTTAAACGTTTGGGTGGATGGGGCTTTGGGTACCCTTTGTTTTACTTTGGATTGATTCGTTGAATTTGGAGGTCTTGGTTGTGAGTTATTTGGATCTGGCTCGTGGTCGGTATTCTTGTCGTTCGTTTGAGGACCGTCCTGTTGAGCAAGCTGTGGTGGATGCCATTGTTGAGGCTGGGCGGATTGCTCCTTCTGCTTGTAATAATCATCCAACCCGTGTGATGGTGTTGGATACGCCTGAGCTTCTGGAGAAGGCTGCTGCTTGTCAGCCTCGGTTTGCTCGTGATGGGTCTATCTTTGGCGCTCCGCTTATCTTCCTTATTTGCAGCGTTACCGATGATGCTTGGGTGCGCCCGTATGATCAGATGAATTCCAGCGAAATCGATACATCCATCGTTTGCGATCAGATGATGATGGAGGCCACCGAGCAGGGCCTGGGAACGTGCTGGGTATGCCATTTTAAGCCCGAGGTGGCACAAGAGCAGTTCAATCTGCCCAAGGGCGTCTATCCCTATCATATGCTCGTCTGTGGCTATCCCGCCGACCACATCGCCGATCCCGAGCATCGCGAGGCCCGTACCATTCCCCTCTCCGACTTCCTCCTCAAGTAGATTTTGGGACATGCCCTAAAACCTATCCTTGACCGCTCACCGGTTCGCCGAGTTCTGCGCCACTATGTGCAGGGCTCGGTTTTTTATGTTGCGCGCCCCGGTACAGTCATAAAAAAGGACCCGCAAGCTGCGGGTCCTTTCTAGGCACTAAATTGTAGGCCGAATGTTAGTCCAGGTCGTCGGCAGCGAAGTTGTCGATCGGGGCGAAGGGATCGGCCACGGGGACAACCGGGTCAGCGACGGGCAGCGGCTCGGCGGGAACAGTCACCGCAGGAGAAGCGGCGGAACCGACCGGCGTGGAGGCCATGAGGTCGGCCGGGAAGGAGTTTTGGGCATCGTCCATGAAGTGCTGGATGAGCTTGAGGTACTCGGCCTTGAACTCCTCACGGGAAGCCTTGAGACGATCGATCTCCTCGAGCTCGGCCTGCTTCTCGGTCAGAGCCTGGCGGATAACCTCGCGTGCCTTGGCGTCAGCCTCGTTGCGGATACGCTCAGCGTTCTCATTGGCATCGTTGACGATGGTCTCAGCGGTCTGCTGGGCAGCGATCAGGGCAGCGGAAATCTGGCGCTCCTGAGCGGAGAAATCAGGGGCGGGAGCAGCCACGGGGGCGGCAGGAACGGCCTGGGCGGGGGCATCCTGAGCCTGGGCAAGCTGAGCCTGCGCATCGGCAAGCTGCTGCTCGGTAGCAGTCAGACGACCCTTAAGGTCGACGATCTTAGCGAGCATAGCGTCAACCTCAGAGGACAGCGTCTCCAAGAAGACGTCGACCTCGGCAGGATCGTAGCCACGCTTGGCCTCAGAGAAAGTCTGAGCCTGGATGTCTGCAGGGGTAATAGCCATAACAAGTCTCCTTTTTCATCGCCTCGGCGCTACACGCCCGACGTAAGTTACTAAGTCAGTTCTACACGAGTATACCTATAAGAAGCTGCAGAACCAGCCTCTGCACCAACTGCAACGCAATAATCGCAACGACCGGCGAAAAATCGATACCGCCCATCGGCGGGATGAAACGACGGAACAGGTTGAGCCACGGACCGCACACGCTATCAAGCACCGCGGCAATATCCTGAAGCAAACCACCCTGCTTCATGGGAATCCACGTCATAAAGCAGTAGACGACAATAAGCGTGGAATAGAAGTTGAACAGCGTGTTGACCAGCTGGACGATAGTGTAGATGTTGATGGGAATCTCCTCGTCTTGTCTTTACTTAAGGTAGCCGTCCGCACGAAGCTTCTTGAGATCGGAATCTTTGACCTCGCAACCGGCGGGCAGCACCATGAACACGCGGTCGCCCACCTCCTTGACCGTGGCACCCAGACCGCAGGCAAAGCCGTAAGAGAAGTCCAAGACGCGCTTGGCAACTTCGGTGCGTACGCCCACAAAAATCAGTGCGACAGGCTGCTTGGTGCGAACGCGGCGCACCACGGTCTCCACGTCGTCATAGCTCTCGGGGCGCAGGACATAGGCCGGCAGCTGCGGTGTGGCGTTGATGATATTGCTCGCATAGGCCGAGGCATCGCTCGGTGCAGGCGCGGGCGCAGCGGCGGCACGGGCGCGGGTGTTCTCGGCGTAGCTCGACGGCGTGTCATAGGCACCAGGACGATAACCGCTCGCAACACTGTCCTGCGAGCGCGAAGGCGGATTATACGTCGTGGCATGGCGGGAGTCATCGCCGACCAGCTGACCGGAGCGCGTATACACGGCAACCGACTCAGCTTCACCGCGGCGCGTCTGACCAAGCAGGCCGTTGCTCGGCTCGTCTTGGGTGTAGAAGCCCTCGCCCGAAGCACCGCTGTAGCCGTTGCCCTGATAACTATCGTCATAGCCGTCATCGTAGCCGTAGTCGTCGTCCTGGCCATAACCCTGGTCGTAACCCTGCTGGCCGCCCAGGTGCATTTTATTTTTAATCTCGTCAAGGAAGCCCATGGTTGTGTCCTCTCGCGGTTTAGTGCAGGCGCCCCGATAATCAGTGCGCACTTCAGAGCCTTATTTTACTGCAAACTCCGGGCTAAATACTACCCTGCCCAGGCGAACGAGCGTAGAGCCCTCCTCAAGGGCAGACTCAAAGTCCTCGCTCATGCCGCAGGAAAGCTCAGGCAGGTTCAAATCGGGATGCGCCGCCTCCAGCTCATCCCTCAGCTCACGAAGCCCCGCAAAGGTGCGGCGTGCCACATCCTTATTCCCCCGGGGCGCCATAGTCATAAGCCCCTGCACGCAAATTCCCTCAAGTTCCGCAAGCTCACCCGCGGCGGCGCGAATCTCATCGGGCGAAAAGCCTCCCTTCGACTCCTCACCACTCACATTGACCTCGATGAGCACACGCTGGGGGCCGGCGAGCTCGCCTGCCTCAATCTTGCGGACAGCACGGCTCGAGATCGCCTGCGCCAGATGCAGCGAACCCACCGAGTGAATCAGCTCGGCTGAGCCCAGCACCGCATTGATCTTATTGGTCTGCAGGTTGCCGATCATATCGAAGCGTACCTCGGGCAGCTCCGGATGCTCCGCCAGACCCGTGAGCTTGCGAACCAGCTCCTGCGGGCGGTTCTCGGCAAAATGGCGATACCCCGCCTGGATGGCGGCAACGGTCTCATCGACACCAACGGTCTTGGACACGGCAATGAGGCGCGCGGCGTCGTGGGGACGGCCTGCGCGATCGAGCGCCGCATAAAAACGTTCCAGAATCTGCTCGCGGCGAGCGCGCATCAAGTCCAAATAGTTATCCATTGCTAATCGCCTCCGCTGACAGCCAAACAAGTAGTCCCATGCTAACGCAAGAGCGCGGCCCCGCATGTGCAAGGCCGCGCTCACTTAGGTATTTACAATCTTTCGACGAACGGGGTTACTTACTCCTCGTCGTCCTCGCCATCGTCCTCATCCTCAAGATGATCGAGCAGGTAGCGAAGACCCTCGCTGACCTCGTTAGCGGGCACCTTGGCAACGTAGCGAGCGTCGACGGCGGGCCTCATGATAACACCCTCGCCCGAAGGCACGCGCATGCTCTCGAGCTCATCCTCATCAGTGCGGGCGATATCGCCGGCATTCATGCGCTGACCAGTCAACAGGAAGGTCAGACGGCAGGCGGCATCGATGGAAATCGAGGCGATGCGATCGAGGTAGCGCGAAACCATGATGGCGCGGCGCAGGTCGTCATAGTTGCTGTCGTCGTCCATAAAATCGCCCGTGTCCATGCGGTTAAAGGTGCGGAAGAACTTCTCGTACGCCGCATGCACCGGCTCGTCCTCGACGGCCAGGCTGCAGATGATGGACATGTCGTTAGTGACGAGCGCAGAAAGCGAAGAGCCCAGCACCTGGTAGACGGCCTCAGCCTCGGCCTCGACCGTACCGACGAGCTCCTGGGGCAGCGAGATGTCGGCCTTGATCATATGACGCGTGGCGCGGCAGATCTGGCGAACCTTATCGGTCATGCGCTGCAGGTTAAAGTCGACGTAGATAATCGTCTGCAGCAAGCGGAAGTCGGAGGCGACCGGTGACTGCGTGGCGATCAGGTTGTAGCACACGGCCTCCAGGTTAGCGCAGCGCGCGTCAATCGAAAGCGTGCGCTTCTTGGTCTTGGTGGCGAGCTTGCGGTCGTCGGTCACATAGGCCTTAACGGCATCGTGGAGGGCCAGATCGACGGCCTCATAGATGCTCAGCATCTCGTGACGGGCCTCGACGAGCTGACGGGAAAACAGTTTGCGCATGGTTCACTCCAATCAGTTGGGTGCGGTCATGCCGCCCGCACAGTGAATATACACCGGACCAGGTCCGATCAGCTTGGGACTAGTCGCACCGATCAGCCAAAGCGGCCGGTGATATAGTCTTCCGTCCGCGAGTCCACCGGACTGGTGAAGATCGCGTCGGTTTGACCATACTCGATGAGCGTGGCGGGCTCGCCGGCAACTTCCTGCAAGAAGAATGCGGTGTAGTCGCTAATACGAGCTGCCTGCTGCATTGAATGCGTGACGATGATGATCGTCATCTCGGGCGCCAGCTCGGCCATCAGATCCTCGACCTTAGAGACGGACGTGGGGTCGATGGCGGAGCAGGGCTCGTCCATCAGGAGGACATCGGGTTGCACCGCGAGCACGCGCGCGATGCACAGACGCTGCTGCTGACCGCCCGAGAGTGCCAAACCATCCTTGTTGAGCTGATTGGATACCTCTTTCCAGAGGTTGGCGCGCTTGAGCGATTCTTCCACGATGTCATCGAGGTCACTTTTGCTAGTCACGCCCTGCAGACGAGGGCCAAAGGCGACATTCTCGTAGATGGATTTAGGAAACGGGTTGGGCTGCTGAAAGATCATGCCCACGCGACGACGGAGATCGACCGGGTCGACACCCTCGGCATAGATATCGTTGCCGTCGAGCGTCATGGTGCCCTCGATGCGCGTGCCCTCGATCAGGTCGTTCATGCGGTTGATGCAGCGCAAAAACGTCGATTTGCCGCAGCCCGAAGGGCCAATAAACGAGGTGATGGCGTTTTTGGCGATGTTGAGGTCGAGCCCCGTCAGCGCATGAAAGTCACCGTACCAAAAGTTGAAATCCTTGGCCGTAATGGCCGCTTGCTCCAGCGTGGGAGCGGACTGATAAACGGACATGGGACTCCTTAACTAGCGACGCTTGCGCGACAGGAAGCGCGCAAACAGGTTGAAGGCCAAAATGATCACCATCAGCAAGAGCGCGGTGCCGTAGGCTGCGTTCATGTTGATGCCGTCGTTGGCAAGCAGGTACAGGTGAACCGTCATGGGGCGGCCGGAATCGAGCGGCGAAATAGGTAGATTGATGGCCTGCCCCATGGTGTAGAGCACCACCGCGGTCTCGCCAATGGCACGGCCGATGGCGAGGACGATGCCCGTGGCAATACGGCCAAAGGCAGAAGGAAGCACGATCTTGGAGACAACCTGCCACTTGGTGGCGCCCAGGCCGTACGCGCCCCAACGGATATAGCGCGGAACGGCGCGAATGGCCTCTTCGGTGGTGCGCATGACGATGGGAAGCATCAAGAGCGCGAGTGCCAGGGCGGCAGAGACCATCGAAAGGCCCAAGCCCATGGCCTCGACAAACAAGGCGTAGCCAAACAGACCCATAACGATGGAGGGCACCGAGGCCAAAGCGTCAGCAGCGTAGCGAATGAGCTCGACGACCTTGCCCTGCTTGGCGTACTCGGCCAGATAGACGGCTGCCAGCACAGCGATCGGCGTGCAGATAAGCATGGCGAGCGCCGTCACATAGACGGTCGAGACGATCGTGGGCCAAATACCGCCCTCGGCGTTGACGCCCTGGGGCCAACCGAAGATAAAGTCGAGCGAGATGTGTGGCAGGCCGTTGATGACCACGTAGGCGATGATAGCGACCAGCACCAGCGTGGTGATGTAGGCAGCGGCACGGAACACGCCAAGCATGATCTTGTTGGACAGGTCCTTGTTGATGCGGCCCTTCTTGCCGTGGGAAAGGGCACGCTTGATGCGCTCGCGCGACGAGGTCGTATCGACCGTCGTGTCAACGGAATCGGACATAGCCTACCCCCTCTTCTTCTTGGAAATCAGACGGACGATGCCCACCAGCGTGGCGGAGATGATAAACAGGACCACACCCATGCCGAACAGCGCCGAGCGGTGCAGACCCGAGGAATAGCTCATGTCGAGCGCAATCTGGCTCGTGAGCGTCGAGATGGGGCTCGCAATGCTGTCGGGAATAACCGGGGCGTTACCTACGACCATGAGCACGGCCATGGTCTCGCCGATGGCACGGCCCATACCCAGCACGATGGCATCAACGATACCCAGCTTCGCGGCAGGTAGCACGACCTTATAGATGGTCTGCCACTTGGTGGCGCCCATGGCATACGATGCCTCGCGAATGCCCATGGGAATGGAATTGAGAGCATCGATGGTGAGCGTGGTGATGGTAGGGACGATCATGATGGCGAGCACAAACCACGCCGTCAGCGCACCAAAACCAAGGCCGCCGGTCAGTTGTGCGATAAACGGGCGGATGATGATCATGCCAAAGAAGCCGTAGATGATGGAGGGTATGCCCGCCAGCAGGTCAACGGCGGGGCTGATGAGCTTGCGCACGCGCTTGCTGGCAATCTCGACCAGGTAAACGGCCGTACCCACGCCCAGCGGCACGCCCATGGCGAGCGCACCGACGGTCACCAGACCCGAGCCGGCAAGCAGCGACAAGATGCCGTAGTGGCCCTCGGAAGGCGCCCACGTAAAGCTAAAGAAGTCCGCCAGACCGATGTCGGTAAAGACGGGCAGCGCCGAGTACGTGGTAAAGACAAAAATCAGGATGACGGTAACGACCGCCAAGAACGCGCAGGCAAAGAAGATCCACTGCAGCGCCTTCTCCTTGATATAGGTACTGTGCGATACGAGCGCCAGCTCGCGCTTCTTGGGCGTCTGAACATTCTGCTCAGTCTGGGAGTTTTCCTGTGCTTCCATGCTACTCACTCCCCTTCTCGTCGTTGGTGACGGGAATAAAGCCCGCCTCGCGAATCTGCTTGTCCATCTTTTCGGACGTCACATAGTCGATGTAATCCTGCGCCTGCTGCGAAGGCGCACCCTTCACAAAGAAGTAAAGGTCGCGTGAGATGGGATAGCCGCCGCTCGCGACCGTCTTCTCGGACGCCTCAACATGATTGACCGAGACGGCCTTGACCGAGGTCTTGGCGTTGAGGCTATCGACGAAGCCCAGCGAAATGTAGCCAATGGCACCGCGCGAACGAGATACCACGTCGCGCACCTGGCCCGTGCCCGAAAGAACGGCCGAGCGGCGATCGAACGGGGTGCCGTCCATCACGATGGTGCGGAAGGCCTCACGCGTGCCGGACGCCTCATCTCGATTGATGAGCTGGATCCTCAGGTCCTCGCCACCGACTTCTTTCCAGTTGGTGATCTTGCCGGCGTAAATATCGCGGAGCTGCTCGGTCGAGAGGTTATCGACCGGGTTATCGTCGTTCACGATGACCGCGATACCGTCGTGGGCAATGACGATGGGAGTCAGGCCCAGATCCTGTTCGTCGGCATTGAGTCCACGGGAGGAGCTGGCGATATCGGCTGTGCCGGCGCTGACGGCCTCGATGCCAGCGGAAGAACCCAAACCGGAAACGAGCACGTCGATGCCGGTCTCCTCCTTAAAGCCCTCGGCCGCAATCTCGGCGATAGGAAGGCAGGTCGTGGAGCCGGCGACGGTAATGGAAGAGGTAGAAGATCCCGAAGAACAGGCGCACAGCGTAAGCGTAAGCACAGCGGCGCTCAGGACCGATACGATCTTTCTCATAGCATCACGCCGATCGCAGCATGGCGCCCACAGGTGCCGTCCTCGTTACGGTAGGAATAAAAGCGGTCGTTCTGACGCACAGTCGAAAGCTGGGTATCCACGATATTATCCGCGTCGACACCGACATCTACCAGCGCCTCGCGAATGGCAGCGGAAAGATCGAGCATGCGAGAGGCACTCGCATCGATGCAAGAGAACTCGGCGGCAAAGCGATCCATGAGTTCCTGGGATACCTCATATTCGTCACCCAAGATATGGGGGCCGATATAGGCGGAAACGTTGCTCGCATCGCAGCCGGCAGCATCGCAAAGCGCCTGGCACGCCTTGGCAGAAATACGTGCAATCGTGCCCTTCCAACCGGAGTGCACCACGGCAAATCCGCCAGGGGCCACCAGCACCACGGGAACGCAGTCGGCAAAGCAGAGCAGCACGGGCACGTTATGCGCCGTGCAGACGATGGCATCACAGCCCTCGGCAATCTGCTCGCGAACGTCCTCAAGGTCATCGGCGCCGTTCGAGGTCACCGCAACGATATGATCACCATGGACCTGATTGGGAACGAGCAGGTTGTGCTCGCACTCGGCGGCACCCATAGCTTCGAGCGCACGACGACGATTTTCTTGAACAGCAAAGGGGTCATCGCCAACATGCGAGCCCAAGTTGAGTGAGGAGTACGCATCTTCGGAAACGCCACCGGCGCGCTCGGTGAAGGCAAAGCGAACATCGGATGTCGCGCCCTCCACCAACGTAACTCCATCATGGTCGACACGCGAAACGTTGTCCGCACGTGCTGCCATACTAAAGCCTCCTAATAACACAAGTACCGCGGCATCGCCGCTACAGCCCGCGTTTATACGGCTGTCATACTTCTCTAAAAGGATACCTGCTGCGCTGGAGGCAATCGTAAAGGGAACGTAAAGAGATTGGAGGTTCTAGTTTACAAAGTCGAAATAAAAAGGGCGCGTCCATACGGACACGCCCCTGTGCACAACAATGCAAAGAACGACTTAGAAGCTACCGCGCTTCAGGAAGTCGGGAAGCTCGAACTGATCGTTGCCGAAGTTAGGAAGCTCGGTGCCACCAACGTTGCGGGTCGGAGCGGCCTGAGCCGGACTGGTGGCCGGAGCGGTGCGTTGCGGCTCAGCGGAGGCAGCGGCCTTGCTCTGAGACTGCTGAGCAGCAAAGAGCTCGTCCTGGCGGTTGACGTTGGAGTCGGAGAAGCCCGTAGCGATGACGGTGATACGCACCTGGTCGCCCAGGGACTCGTCGACAACGGTACCGAAGATGATGTTGGCCTCGGGATCGACGGCATTGGCGACAACGTCGGCGGCGTCGCTGATCTCTTGGATGCCCAGGTCCTTGGAACCGGCGATGGAGAGCAGCACGCGCGTGGCACCATCGATGGAGCTCTCGAGCAGCGGGCTGGAGATGGCCTGCTGGGCAGCATCGACGGCACGGGTATCCCCAGAAGAGGTACCGATACCCATCATGGCGGTACCGGCCTGCTTCATGATGGTCTTAACATCGGCGAAGTCCAGGTTGATGATACCGGGGACGGTGATGAGGTCGGTGATGCCCTGGGTGCCCTGGGAAAGGACACCATCGGCAATCGCGAAGGCCTCGAGCATGGTGGTCTTCTTCTCGGCGATGTCGAGCAGCTTATCGTTAGGAATGACGATCATGGTGTCGACGCAATCGGAGAGGGTCTTAATGCCCTCCTCGGCGCTCTTCTTGCGCTTGCGGCCCTCGAAGGTGAAGGGCTTGGTCACGACGGCGACGGTCAGCGCACCGACCTCGTTCATCGCGATATCGGCAACGATGGGGGCAGCGCCGGTACCGGTGCCACCGCCCTCGCCGCAGGTGATGAACACCATGTCGGCGCCAGCGAGCGCCTCGGCAATGTCGTCGCGGGACTCATCGGCAGCCTTGCGGCCAACCTCGGGGTTGGCGCCGGCGCCCAGGCCGCGGGTAAGGTCGGTGCCGATGTGCACCTTGATATCGGCATCAGAGATCGCGAGTGCCTGAGCATCGGTGTTGATGGCAACAAACTCGACGCCGCGGATGCCCTCTTCGATCATTCGATTGACCGCGTTGGTACCGCCGCCGCCGACGCCGACCACCTTAATGACGGCAAGGTAGTTGTTGATCTCTGTCTCGTGCATGTCGGTCCTCCGAACAAAGGTTATAGCCATAGCATGGGTCGACCCCTGCGCACATTAACCTTCAGGTTGAAAGTAAATGCAAAGGTAAACCGTATTATGTTTGCACATTATGAACGTATCAGTCAAATAATTGACCGTGAAAACCAAACAAACCAGATAAACGGCGTGGTATGGCCCCTCAACAAAGCATCAACCAGCGCTACGAGGTCGGAGCGTTCCTAAATGTATAGTTACCCGGAGAACGCACATTGATATACGTTACGCCCTCTACCTGCGAAAGCAGCTTGGTGACTACGCGCTCCTTCTTGACGATATCGTTCGAATCGCCCAGCGACACCTCAATGCCGTTATTGAGGTTTGCCGAGATGGCTTCGACCGAAGGCGTGGAAATATCCTTGACTTGTCCCAAGAACTCGCTCGAAAAACCACGCACATAATCCAAGCCAGCCTTAACGGCCTTGGAGCTCACCGCCTGGCCGGAAACCGGAGCGACATCCGCCGAGACATCAGTCAACAACACCGCGCCATAGTGCTTAGCGAGCGCCAGCGCGGCATCAATGCCGGTCAGGGTATTTGAGCCCTGCCCCGTCGTGATGACGTTGCCCTGGTCATCCACTTCGACCGACGTCGACAGCGGGGCGATCCAGGTGTCATCATCCCCGATGGCCCAGGCAAGGTCATCGGAGCTGATATAGGCAATTGCGATGACCTTGCGCTCCATCGGCGTAATGATGAGCGTATGCGGGAACTGACGCTGGACATCCACGCCCGACACCCACGGGTTCTGCTTGAGGTCCTCGGTAATCTGGTCAGGATCGACGTTAAAAAGCGACGTTCCCTCGGGCAAATCGATCAGCTGGATAGCATCGTGCTTCGTCACATGCTCGCTGCCTTGAATCTGAATATCAGTGGCGGTAAACAATCCAGAGTTGATCACCACGACGGCAACGACGACGAGCACGGCCAAGACGGCCAGAACGCCGCCCACGATTTTGCCTTTGCCTGTAACGAGAGAAGCGGCGTCTGACGTTTTATTTGCCATCGCCCCAAGTGAAGACAACGGGTTGACGCCTTTTTTACCCGAAGGCTTCTTGGCGGTAGCCGGCACCGATGTCAGCGAGCGCGGTTTCGATGCGCCCAGCGTGCGACCCGGACGCGGCGCTTTAGTTCCCGTCGAGGGCTTAGGAGTTGCCATGGGACGGGCAGGTTTGGCGCCCATAACAGGCTTTGACGTCACCGAGGGACGCGAGGACTTTTTTGCGGCCGGACGATTGCCGAGCTGCGAGCCGACAACCGGACGACTGGTCTGTCGAGCATGCCCGACAGACTTAGAGTGCGCGACGGTATTGCGTTGAGGTTTGGCAGGCGCGCCGGAACGCCCTCCGGCGCGGCGGAAGGTGGGTTTCGATGCTCTAGAAGCCGAGGAATTTAACTTCCGGTCTGAGCTCGATGCCATACGCCTCCCTCACCTTTCCGTGCACATGTCTGATAACCGCGGCAACGTCATCGGCCGAGGCAGTTCCGTTATTAACGATAAAATTAGCGTGAACGGGCGAAACTTCCGCGCCGCCAATCGAAAAACCCTTTAATCCACAATCCTCGATAAGCTTGCCCACACTCGCATCGGGCGGGTTGCGAAAGACCGACCCGCAGGATGCGCGACCCATGGGCTGCGTACGCTTGCGCCTCGTCAGGTACCGCTCCATGCGCTCGCGAATGTCGGCCTTGGGCGCCGGTTTAAGCTTGAGCACGCACTCGAGGATAATCTCATTGCGGGGAAGGCTACATTCGCGGTAGCCCCAAGTGATCTCGGACCCCGCATAATGCTTGATACCGGATGCCGGGTCAAACGTTACGACATCCTCAACCAGCGAGCCAATCCACTCGGTCCGTGTGCCGGCATTCATAGATATCGCACCGCCAACCGAGCCAGGGATGCCAACGGCAAACTCAAGGCCCGAGAGGCTACGCGACAGGGCATCGTTGACCAGGCGCGCAAACATCACGCCCGCACCGACCGTCAGCGTACAACCGTCATCGGCAACAACCGTGCGCTGAAACTCACGTCCGAGCGAAATGACGGCGCCGCGATAACCGCCATCGGCAACCAGCAGATTGGAGCCCTTGCCGATGATGACCCACGGCACCTGCTCGCGATCGAGCACCGCCACGGCGCGGCGGAGGGCATGATAGCTATGGCACGTCACAAAGAGGTCGGCCTTGCCGCCGATACGATAGCTCGTATGACGCGCAAGGCGCTCGTCCTCGATCACATCCGTGTCGATCATGCCCGAGAGCGCCATGACGGCGTTAAACAGACCCATTAGACTTAAGCGTCTTTCTTGGCAGTCAAATACTCGATAAACTCGGGGCCGACGGTCGTAACGTCACCGGCACCCATAGTGAGCAGCAAGTCGCCCTCGCCCACCATCTGCTCGAGCTCCTGATTGAGCTCAAGACGGCTGGAGCAGTACACGACCTCCTTGCCAGGATGCTTGGCGCGCACGGTATCGGCGAGCATCTTAGAGGTAACACCCGGAATGGGCATCTCGCCAGCCGAGAACACATCAATCAGCAGCAGTTTATCGGCATTGGCAAATGCATCGGCAAAGTCGTCGCACAGGGCCTGCAGGCGCGAATAGCGGTGCGGCTGGAACACGACGTCGACGTGCTTGTAGCCCAGCGACGAAGCGGCAGCAAGCGTCGCCTTGATCTCGGTGGGGTGATGGCCGTAATCATCGACCACGGTGATGCCATCGATATCGCCCACGTGGGTAAAGCGACGACGGACGCCCTCAAAGCTCGAAAGCGCCTTGGCGGCGGCGTCGATGTCAAGGCCCAGGACATGGGCGACGGTGAGCACCGCCGTGGCGTTGAGCATGTTGTGGCGACCGGGATTACTCTTGATCTCCACAGCGTGCTCAGTGCCGTCCTCAAAGCGAACGATAAAGTCGCTCTGGATGCCCTTGACATCCGGGTGCATGCAGACGATGTCGTTGCTCTCGGCAAAGCCGTAGGAAAGCACGTGACGGCCCGTCGACTTGGCGAGCTCGACCAGATGCGGGTCCTCACCGCAGACGATGACGGTGCCGTCCTCGCCCACCAGGCTCATGAATTTGGCGAAAGTCGCCTCGATCTCCTCGATACCCGAGTAGTGATCGAGGTGGTCGGCCTCGACGTTGGTCACAATGACCACGTTGGGGTTCAGGAACAGGAAGGAACTGTCGGACTCGTCGGCCTCGGCGACAAAGTAGTCGCCCGAGCCGTTCTTGCCGTTCGTGTCATAGCCCTCGACGATGCCACCGATCAGGAAGCTCGGATCCAGACCCATGCGGTCGAGCATGGTGGCGCACATCGAAGACGTGGTGGTCTTGCCATGCGTGCCGGCAACAGCGACGGTGGTGTAGCCGTGGCCCAAAGCAGAGAGCATCTTGGCACGGGGCCACACGGGAATACCAAGCTCGCGAGCGCGCACGAGTTCAGGGTTGGACTCCGGAATAGCGGTGGAGACAACAACCACGTCGGGCTTGACCTCGTCGATCGTGGCGGCCTCATGGCCCACATGCACCTTCACACCAGCGCGGGTAAGCTGGCGGATATAACGTGACGTCTTAAGGTCGGAGCCGGTAACGGCATAACCGCGCTCGTGCAGAACGAGGGCGATGCCGCTCATGCCGGCGCCGCCGATACCGATAAAGTGGGCGCTCTTAAACTCGGGCGCGGAGGTTGCAGTCTGGGAATCAGCCATGTGCTCGTGTACTCCTTGCGTAAACACTGCCTGTAACCCGTTAACTGTACCGCACCTACCGCATCAGCGCGAGGGCGACCGACGATATCCCGTCTAACTAACGCAAACCCTCTACCGCATCCGCCAGAAGAGCGGCGGCCCTATCCTGAGCCAGACCACGCGCCGCCTGACGCATGGCGTCGCGTGCCGCCGCGTCATCGACCAGGTGCAGCAGCTCATCGGCAAAGGCAGAACCGTCGATATCGGCATCGGCGCAGAGCACGCCGGCCCCGGCGTCGACCAGATAACGAGCATTGGTGGTTTGGTGGTCGGCCGTCGCATGCGGATACGGCACGAGCACCGAGGGCACGGCGAGCGCAGCGATCTCGGCCACGCTCGATGCGCCCGAACGCGAGAGCACCAAATCGGCAGCAGCCAGCATATCGCCCATGTTGTCGATGTAAGGCTGGACGCGGTAACGCTTCGCCTCCTCGGGCGTCAGCGCCAAAGCGCGCTCGGTCTCCTCAAAGCCGTCGGCACCCGTCGAATGCAACACATAGAGGTTCTTGCGCGAAAGCAGCTCGTTTTTGAGCGAAACCACGCGCTCGTTGAGGTGTTGGGCGCCAAGTGAACCGCCAAAGACGAGCAGCAGCGTAGCGTCCTCGGGAACGCCAAGTGCCTTGCGGCCGCGAGCGCGATCGCCCTCGATCACCGAGCGACGTACGGGGTTGCCGGTCATGAGCACGTGGTCAGGGTCACCTTCGCGCTCAAAGACCGAACGCGCTGCCGGCACCGAGATGCACACGCGGGCGGCGTGGGAGTTCATCATCTTGTTGGCCAGGCCCGGAACAGAGTTCTGCTCATGCAGCAGATACGGAACGCCCGCGCCCTTGCACCACCCCAGCAGCGGAACCTCGACATAGGCACCAAAACCAATGGCGGCATCGGGCTTGCCGACCTTTGAGAAATGACTGGCGAGCGCACGCTTGGCTTTGTTGACACGCCACAGCGAGGTCAGCGCCGTCCAAGGACGGGAGCGGTCGAAGCCCGTGACCGTAATGGGCACAAAATCAAACCCAGCCTCGGGGACCAGACGACCCTCGAGCTTGCGCGACTGGCCCACAAACACAACGTGGTGGCCACGGTCACGGAGCTCTTCGGCCAAGGCGAGCGCGGGGTTGATGTGCCCTGCCGTGCCGCCGGCTGCAATAGCAACGGTCATTTTATCGGTCATGGTAGTCCCTTCGTACACGCGGTCCCTGGCCGTCGGTACGCAGACGCGCCGACGGGTCTGAGTTCAAATCGATTCGATTATATCCGCCGCCCGCATTGCGAGGAGTGGGGCGCTGAGGACGACCTTGCGGCGCCGTTCGCTGACGCGGGCGGGCTGCGGGGTCGGTCGCAGAGCCATCCAGGACGGTAAAACCGTTACGCGAAGATCGCTCGCCGCGCACGTGGGGCACGCCGGCGGTACTCTCATCCATAACGGCAAAGCTCTCACGGCGGCGGTCATACTCATCGCGGCGGGCGCTCTCGTACGAAACGCGCAGGATCAACCCGGCAAGCATGAGCGACACAATAATCGACGAACCGCCGTAGCTAATAAACGGCAACGGTTTGCCCGTCATGGGAAACACGTTGAGGATGCCCAGCGCGTTAATCAAAAACTGCACTGCGAGAATGACCGCGGAGCCAGACGCCATGAGCGCGCCCCGACGATCGGTCGCCTGCTCGGCAATGCGAAACGCCGAGTAGATCAGCATCGCAAACACCAAGAAGAACAGCACGGTTCCGACAAAACCGACTTCCTCGCCAATGATGGCCAAGATGTAGTCGTTGTGTGCCTCGGGCAGATACGAGTACTTCATGGTTGAGTTGCCGATGCCACGGCCGAACAGACCGCCCGAGGCAAAGGCCATGATGGCAAGCGTGGCCTGATAGCCGTCACCATACTCGTCGGCCCAAGGGTTCAAGGCAACCTGAATACGCACCATACGGTATGGCTCTGCGACAAGCGCAATCACGATCACGAGAATGCCGAAGATTAGCACGCCGATGATAAATCTGGGGTCGAGACCCGCAAACAACGCCATGCACATGAGGGTCAACAGGATGATCAGGACAGTACCGAAATCGGGCTGGATAAAGATCAGAAAGAGCGAAATGCCCAGGTAGATGCCCATCTTGCGAAGGAATTCGTTGATGTTGCCACCGGGCGAAAAGAAGCGATCAAGCATGATGGCCGAATACGCAATGGCAAATGGCTTTAAAAACTCGGAAGGCTGGAACTGAATACCGGCGATGTTGAGCCAGCGCGTGGCGCCGCGGCTGCCGCTGCCCACCAAGAACACCAGAAGCAGTAGCCCTATCATGCCGATAAGGAAGATCCTGAGCACATCCTCCCCAAACCAGCTGTCCGGCAAAACGCGCACGATGGCAATCAGCGCCAGAACACCGACCACGGCAAACGCGGCCTGTCGACCCAGAAAAAACGTCGCCGAGCCATTCTCGTGCAGCGCCTCGACCGAAGACGCCGAGTACACCATCAGCAGGCCAAAGCATACCAAGGTAAACAAGCAGGCCATGAATATCAAACGGGGGCGCATGATACGGGCGGGAACGCCGGCAATATAGCGTTCGCTAAACGACTGCCCGCCGCGGCTGGAACGCGGTGTGGTGCGACGTGAGGAAGCACGGTCCGAGTCGGGCCTCCTCATACCTTGTCGGGGGCTCTCCTCTCTCACCGCAACCCCTATTCCATTTGTGATTTCGCTGTAGCGGCAAGCTGAGCCACGTAGTCCTTAAACACGCGGCCGCGCTCCTCATAGCCCGAGAACTCATCGAACGAAGAGCAGGCAGGAGAAAGTAAGATCACGTCACCACGGCTCGAAAGCGAACGGGCAACGTCCACGGCGTCGCGCAGGTCATCCGCCTGGGCGATATCCACATCGCCATCGACATCAGCCTCGTCCATAGCGGCGGTGAAGCGCTCGCGCGCATCGCCAAAGCAGACGACCGAGCGCACGTTGTCCATAACGACGCGCGCGAAGTCCGTGAGCGGAGTGCCCTTATCGTGGCCGCCGAGCAGCAAGATCACGTCGTCATCGGGAAATGCCGTCAGTGCCTTCTCGACCGCATCGGTGTTAGTCGCCTTGGAATCGTTGACGTAGCGCACGCCGTCAATCTCGCCACACGGCTCCACGCGGTGCTCGAGCGGCTGGAACGAGGCCAGACCGCGGCAGACACCGTCGACATCGGCACCGACTGCCAAGGCAGCCGTGGCAGCGCACAGGGCATTGATAACATTGTGATGGCCCGAGATCTTGAGCTCGGATGTAGCGATGAGCGGGGTCTCGACGCCCTTCAGGCGCACGATCATCTTGCCATCGCGCACAAAGGCGGCATCCTCGCCCTCAGGCTCGTCAAAGGCAACCTTGCAGATGCGACGACCCGGCGTGTAGATGTACTCATCGAACTCGTGAATGCCGGCGTCTTCGACGTCGACAACCACCAGATCGTCATCGACCATATTGTCAAACAGTTTGATCTTGGCAAGCGCATAGTTCTTATGACTCTTATGCCAGCCCAAGTGGTCGGGAGTGATGTTGAGCAGCACCGCCACGCGGGGGTGGAGCTCGGTTGTCGTAGCAATCTGATAGCTCGAGAGCTCAGCCACAAACCACTCGTTGTGGGCTCGGCCGTCAATCTCGTTGACCGGCGGCTCGCCGATGTTGCCGACAGCAACGCTGGCCTCGCCGGCAGCCTTAAGCAGATAATCAGTCAGCGACGTGGTGGTCGTCTTGCCGTTGGTGCCCGTGATGGCAATCCAGTTATCGGGCGACAGGCGATAGGCAAACTCGGGCTCACCCATAATCTGGGCGGCATGCTCGCGCCCAGCCTTAAAGAAGCCCGAGAACTCCGAGATGCCCGGGCACGTCACGCATACGTCATAGGCGCCCTCGACCTGTTCGGTCCCATAGACAAACGACGCACCAGCAGCCTCGAGCGCACGCGTGGCGTCATTGGGCTCAGAGGTGCCACCGCCATACACGGTAACGGCACTTACGCGCTCGGGATGTGCCAGCGCCCAGCGGGCGACATCGAGACCGGATTTGCCCTGACCCAAAACGAGCAGGCTAAAGACATCAGCAAGAGACATGAAAGACCACTATCCCAACTGGAAGAACAGAGCAAGGCCAACGGCACCAAAGGCAGCAGCGATAATCCAAAAACGGATGACGACCTTGGTCTCGGCCCAGCCCTTCTTTTCGAAATGATGATGGATGGGCGCCATAAGGAAGACGCGCTTGTGCGTAAAGTGGAAGTAGACAACCTGAATCATGACCGACAGGGTCTCAACGATAAACAGGCCGCCGATGATGAGGGAGACGACCTCGGTGTTGGTCATGATGGACGTGCAGGCAAACGCGGCGCCCAGGGCAAGCGAGCCGGTATCGCCCATAAAGATGCTCGCCGGATAGCAGTTGAACCACAGAAAGCCCAAGCAGGCACCGGCACACGCGGTGCAGAAGATGGACAGGTTCACGTCTCCGTGCAAAAACGCCATGGCAGCCATGGCGAGCATGGCAATCATGGAGGTGCCGCCAGCAAGACCGTCAAGGCCATCGGTCAGGTTCACGGCATTAGAAAGACCGGCGATCATCAGCCAGCAAAAGACAATGTAGAGCCACGGGAACGAAAGGCCGCAGATGGTGGTCGAAAGCACGCCAAGGTCAATCGTCAGGCCGCCGGGAAAACGAATCTCGGGGGCGACGCCGCACCAGTTAACGGCAAGTACCGTAAAGGTGACACAGATAATGGTTAGGCCGATCATCTTGGCATGAGGCGTCAGACCGAGCGAGCGCCCATGCGTAACGGAGGTCAGGTCGTCGATCAGGCCCAGCACGCCGGTCGCCAGCGTGGCGAGCAGCACGAGCACGAGCTCGGTGGTGAGCTTGCCCATCAGCAGGCAGGTCAGCGAAATCGCGACGAGAATGACAACGCCACCCATGGTGGGCGTTCCCTGCTTAACCAAATGACGCTTGGGGCCGTCGGCACGAACCTGCTGGCCGATACCCTCGACCTTAAGTAGCTTGATCCACCACGGCATGAGCAGCAGCGCAATGGCAGCGGCGATGCCAAGCCCCAAAAAAGCCTGATACGTTGGATACGAGGGATTGCCGAACATGGGCTAGCACACACCTTCCACAAAGCGGTCGAGCTCAACAAAGCGGGAACCCTTGACCAGTACAACATCATGTTTTTCAAGCGCGCCGCCCATGCGGTCGAGCACCTGCTGATAATCGGAGAACACCTGGATGCGGTCCTCGTCCATGCCCATCATGCGCGCGGCATCGGCCATAAGCTGGGCCAGCTCACCACCCACGCACGCCAGCATGTCGAGCTTCTTGGCGGCGGCATAGGCGCCCACGAGCTCATGCATGCGAGGAGCCTCATCGCCCATCTCGCCCATCTCGCCCAGGATCGCCATGCGAGACCCCGTGCACGAAAGCGAGCACAGCAGATCGAGACCAGCAGCCATGGATTCGGCGCTGGCGTTATAGGAATCGTCGATGACGCGGGCACCGCTCTTGGCGCGCTTGATCTCCTGGCGGTGCCCGGTGATCGTGA
>CABUJN010000028.1:0-26000 GCA_902491935.1 uncultured Collinsella sp. | reverse complement strand
CGGTCTTTCATGCAGCAGGGGCTCTCAATGTTTTTATGTCCTGCTCATATCGTCTATGCCGGCACCTTGGGACACTCCTTTGCATCCCATGCGGCCCTCATAAGCTGCGGTGAAATACGGACTGTTTAGCGGCCTGAAGCCATAAAACGGTCCGTATTTCACCGCAACTGCGGAGGAGGACCGGGTGGATGGTGGAGTAGCTAAAAGTGCCCCGTCCTTAATTAGCTACTTGGGCTCGGTCGATGTCCATGCTGGCGATCAGGTTGATGTTGGTGTTGAGGAGGTCGGGGAGGACGACGTCGCCCATGCGGATGGGGGCGTTGACGACTAGGCCTCGGATGAGGGCCATGGCTTGGGCGTGGAGCTCTAGCGGGATGGCTTCGGATGTGCGCACGGGGAGCAGTGCTTCGTCGCCGCCGGAGACGGCCACGGTCGTCGTTAACACACGCATGGGGCAGGTGAGCTCCTGACGCGCGAACTTATCGCCGCGCGGGCAGTTGTTGCCGGTTACGGAGCGCACTTCTACCACGGCGCCGTCTGCGTCACGCTCTACCTCTACGGTCAGGAGGCATTCGGATGGGCAGGTAGTGCAGTTGAACTGCAGCGTCTCGGTCGCGTTCGTGCTCATGAGCTATGCCTCCTCAATGGGATCGACAGACAGAATAATCTCTCTAGCACCTAGGTCGAGTGCGCGCTGAATCACCTTCGCCGGCAGAGGGAAGCTTTCCATGACGCTCGGTTTAAACGCGCGGACCTTACCGGCGAGCAGTTCTTCGCCTTCGGCCAAGATCCTCACGCGGGCGGCATCGACTGGCCGGCGTACGCGGAAGTTGAGTTTGGTGAGTGCCACAGCCGTAATGCGTGCCGGCAGCGCGTAGCCCGCGATGCCGGCAGGGGAGACCGAGAGCTCGCAGTCCGGAACGGCGCCCGCGCCGGTCCCCAGCGCGTACGCCGCCGCAGCCGCGCCGGCGCGCTCAGACTCGGTCGTCACGTTGTCGGCCAGGTCGTGCACGTGCAGCACGTTGCCGCAGGCAAAGATGCCCGGCATGCCCGTCTGCAGGCTCTGGTCCACCACGGCGCCGCGCGTGCGCGGGTCAAGCTCAACGCCAGCGGCAACCGAAAGCTCGTTCTCGGGAATCAATCCCACCGAAAGCAGCAGTGTGTCGCACGGAACGATGCGCTCCGTCCCGGCAATGGGCGCCAGGTTCTCGTCGACTTGGCTTACCTCGACGGCCTCCACGCGGTCGTGGCCGATCACGCGTGTGACGGTGGTGGACAGGTGCAGCGGAATTCCAAAATCGTCCAGGCAGTTCTTGACGTTGCGGCGCAGGCCGTTGGCGTACGGCATGAGCTCGTACACGCCCTCGACCGAAATCCCCTCGAGCGTGCAGCGGCGCGCCATGATAAGCCCGATGTCGCCCGAGCCCAAAATGACGGCATGCGAGCCGGGCTTGAGGTTCTCGATATTGATGTATCGCTGCGCCAGGCCGGCCGTAAACACGCCGGCGGGACGACTGCCGGAGATCTTGATCTCGCTGCGGGTGCGCTCACGGCAACCCATGGCAAGGACGACCGCGCGCCCGGTGAGTTGCAGCATGCCTTCAGGACTCATGAGCGTGACGGTATGGACCGCGGTGTCTTCCGTAGGCTCGCCTGAATCAATCCCAATTACCATGCTGGCCAAGAACAGCGCAATGTCGGTCGCGCGCACTTGGTCGATAAAGCGCTGCGCGTACTCGGGACCGGTGAGCTCCTGTTTAAAGTGCGACAGGCCAAAGCCGGGGTGGATGCACTGGCGGAGGATGCCGCCCAGGTGCTGCTCGCGCTCCACGATGGCCACGCGCGCTCCGGCCTTATGAGCGGCCAGCGCGGCCGCCATGCCGGCAGGTCCGCCGCCGATAACGACCACGTCGAAGGCTTGCGTTTGTACGGCTTCTACGACGCTGCAATCAATCGCGCTCGATTTGAGTTCTGCCATCCTAGCGCACCCCCTTCAAAGGTCCCTCAACCAGCCAAGAACCGGCATCCTCCAACAACACCTCGCTGGGGTCGCAGTCCAGCTCTCGGGCAAGAATCGCCACCACGCGGCTCTGGCAAAAACCGCTCAGGCACCGACCCATGCCGGCACGGCAGCGGCGCTTGACGCCCTCGACCGAAACCGCGCCCGGCTGGCGTCGGATCGCGGCCACGATCTCGGCTTCGGGCACCGTCTCGCAGCGGCAGACAATCTGCCCCCACGCGGGATCGGACTCAATGAGCTCCTCCTTGCGCGCCAGCGGTGCACGGTCAAAGTCGTCCGGCGCGCGGCGAATTGGGTTCCAGTCCGCCCGCTCGTGCAGCTCCACGCCCGCCCCACGCATCACAAGCTCCACGCGCTCGGCAATGGCCGGCGCGCTCGCCACACCCGGCGACTGAATGCCCGCCGCCTGGAAAAGCCCCGGCACCACGGCCGACTGTCCAATAAAGAAGTCGTTCGTTCCTTGAATGACCGGACGCCCGCCGGCAAATGCGCGCACCACGCGGCGCGTATCCAGATCGGGCACCAGCTTGCGTGCACCTGTCAGCAGCGCGTTTACATCGCTCGCATAGGTTTGCGTGTCGCCCGGCTCGCGCACGGCGGCCGTGGCGGTGATCACGGTGTTGCCGTGCACGGTGCCCGTGACGAAACACCCTTCGACACCGGCGTCGGCACGGGGTAGAGCGGCATGAGCGTGCGCGGTTCCTTGTCCAGCACCACGATGTTGCCCTGGCGCCAGACCATCTGAAACTCCTCGGCGCCCGCCATATGCGAGATGTCGGCGGCGCCGTTGCCCGCAGCGTTGATCAGGTAGCGGCAGCGCACGTTGCCAGCGGAGGTCGCCAGCGTAAAGCGCGCGTCGTCGCCCGAGCCCACGACTTCAATCGCTTCCACCGGAGCGGACCGCATAAACGTCACCCCGTTGGCCACGGCGTTTTCCAGCGCGGCGATGGCAACCTCAAACGGGTCGACAAACCCAGTCGAGGGACACCACAACGCGCACGTTGCATCGGCACTGGCGCGCGGCTCTAACTCGTGGATGCGGTCGGGTCCGACGATTGACAGCTCGGGCACACCGTTGGTAAGGCCATTGCTCCGCAGCTGCTCCAGATGCGCGCGGTCCTCGTCGTTGAAGCCCAACACCATCGAACCGGTGCGGTGGAACAAAAATCCGAGCTCCTGGGCCCAGGCGCCATACAGCTCGCAACCACGGGCGTTGACCTGCGCCTTTACCGTGCCCGGTGCCGGATCGTAGCCGGCATGCACCAGGCCACCGTTGGCCTTCGATGCGCCCAGGGCGATGTCGTTGGCCGCCTCGACCACGCAAATTGACAGGTCATAGCGTACGAGCTGCCGCGCGATGGCGCATCCGGTGATGCCCGCGCCCACAATTGCGATATCAAACGTTTCTGTCACAGTGCCTCCCAGACGAGTTGACAGGCCGTCAATACGACTATCCTACGGTCCGCACACCCCCAGTGCGGCGGCAATGCGGCGAACAGCCTCGCAACACCCGCCAACGGCAGGCGAGGGGAGACCCGGCAACGTCGACGACCTCGTCTGCCGGCTACCACGTTGAAGTTATGTCTCGTTCTGTAACATCTAGACCCGGATTTCGCTCCCACCTGTTACAGATTGAGATGTTTGTGTCCGCACCAGCCCCGCCCCTAGCCGTGGTCCCATATAAACAAACCCCGTGGTAAACTTGACCGGACTGTTAATATTCCGAAAGGTACCCGTAATGTCCAAGTACATCTCCGAGCTCATGTCGCCGCAGCTTATGGGCGTCGTCTATGCCTTCGTTGGCTTTATCATCGCCCTGTATGTGCTGTCGGTCGTCTATGTGTTCATCGACGCTCGCCGCCGCGGCGCCAGCGCCTACGTGGCATGGGGCATCATCGCCCTCATCCCGTTTGTGGGCCTCATCGCCTACCTGGTCCTGCGCCCGCATTCCTACGCGTCCGACCGCGAGGAGCAGGAGCTGGACATGGCCCTGCGCGAGCGCCAGCTTGCCCAGTACGGCACCTGCCCGCAGTGCGGCGCGCCCATCGAGAAGGACTTCGTCGTTTGCCCGGTGTGCGACACTCAGGTTCGCAACGTATGCCCCAGCTGCCATCGCCCGCTCGATGCGCACTGGAAGGTCTGCCCCTACTGCCGAACTCGCATCCAGTAACGCATCCATCGCCGGGCCGGCCGCAAGCCACGTGCACGCCGCAAGCCGCGCGCTCATATCCCGCCCCACACGATGAAGCATGCGTAGAAAATCGCCCGCCGTGCCATTAAGGTGCGGCGGGCGCTTGTATACCAAGGCAACCTGCCTATAATGATGCAAGTCAAAAACGCCGAGCGCATCGCACACACTTGCATCAGGCATCCGAGAGGAGAAAACATACCCATGAAGGCACTCTACAATGACGGTTCGGTGGCCGAGCTCCCGCAGGACGAGGTCACGCACGTCATCCGCCACTCCGCCGCGCACATCATGGCGCAGGCCATCAAGCGCCTGTACCCCGAGGCCGACTTTGCCTACGGTCCCGCGACCGACAACGGCTTCTACTACGACGTCGACCTGCCCGAGGGCGTCAAGATCAGCGAGGACGATTTCCCCGCGATCGAGGCCGAGATGAAAAAGATCGTCAAGGAGAACCTCAAGTTTTCCGTGTACGAGAAGCCCCGCGCCGAGGCCATCGCCCTTATGGAGGAGCGTGGCGAGAAGTACAAGGTCGAGCACATCGGCGACCTGGACGACGACGCCCGCATCACCTTCTACCAGCAGGGCGAATACATCGACATGTGCGTCGGTCCCCACATCTGCTATACCAAGGCGCTCAAGGCCTTTAAGCTCACCGGCGTCTCGGGCGCTTACTGGAAGGGCGACAAGGACAACAAGATGCTCACCCGCATCAACGGCGTCGCCTTTGCCACCAAGGAAGAGCTCGACGAGCACATGCACATGCTGGAGGAGGCCAAGAAGCGCGACCACCGCAAGATCGGCCGCGAGATGGACCTCTTTATGATGCGCGACGAAGCCCCCGGCTTCCCGTTCTTCCTGCCCAACGGCATGATCCTTAAGAACACGCTACTGGACTACTGGCGTGAGATCCATCACAAGGCCGGCTACGTGGAGATCTCCACGCCGCTCATCATGAACAAGCAGCTGTGGAAGACCTCGGGCCACTGGGACCACTACAAGGACAACATGTACTCCACCGTCATCGACGACGAAGAGTACTGCATTAAGCCCATGAACTGCCCGGGCGGCGTGCTGGTGTACGCCTCCAAGCCGCACTCCTACCGCGAGCTGCCCATCCGCGCCGGCGAGATTGGCCTGGTGCACCGCCACGAGCTGCGCGGCGCCCTGCACGGCTTGTTCCGCGTGCGCTGCTTTAACCAGGACGACGCCCATCTGTTTGTGCGTCCCGACCAGCTGACCGACGAGATTGTGGGCGTGGTCAACCTCATCGACTCCGTGTACCAAAAGTTTGGCTTTAAGTACCACGTTGAGCTTTCCACCCGCCCTGAGGACTCCATGGGTTCGGACGAGGACTGGGCTCGCGCCGAGGAGGGCCTGCGCACCGCTCTGGAGAAGCTGGGCATGGACTACGAGGTCAACGAGGGCGACGGCGCCTTCTACGGCCCCAAGATCGACTTCCACCTGGAGGACTCGCTCGGCCGTACCTGGCAGTGCGGTACCGTCCAGCTCGACTTCCAGATGCCGCTCAACTTTGACCTGGAGTACGTGGACGCCGACGGCACCAAGAAGCGCCCCATCATGCTGCATCGCGTGTGCTTTGGCTCCATCGAGCGCTTCATCGGCATTCTGATTGAGCACTTTGCGGGCAAGTTCCCCACCTGGCTGGCTCCCGTGCAGGTCAAGGCACTTCCTGTCTCCGAGAAGAGCCGCGACTATGCCCACGAGGTGTGCGCCAAGCTGGAGGAGGCCGGCATTCGCGTGGTCTGCGACGACCGCGACGAGAAGATCGGCTACAAGATCCGCGAGGCCCGCAGCATCGACCGCGTGCCCTACATGCTCATCCTGGGCGAGAAGGAGGTCGAGGCCGGCAACATCTCCGTCCGCGATCGTTCCAACGAGACCGTTCAGATGAGCGTTGACGAGTTTGTGGCCAAGGTGCTCGAGGAGATCAAGACTCGCGCCTAAGGCAAGCTGTATAACAATTTACAAAGGCGATCGTCCATAAAGGGCGGTCGCCTTTTTTCATGCCCAAATAAGAAAAGCCGCTGGTTGAGCGGCTTTTTTTGTTGCACAAAAAGGTACAGGTTTTTATAGAGAGGTATGGAGATGTACCTACTAGCAGTACATTTTGCGTAATCTGGGCAAACGCTGATTAATTGCTCGTATAATGTCGTCTGTCGAAAGATACAAAAACCTGTACTTTTGCGACTGCGCCTAGCTGCGAGCGAGAAGCCTGTTCTAAACGCCCCTGCATTTGCGTGCATCGCAAAGCCAAAAGAGGGGGCGAGAACATGGAACAGACGGCACGGCGCCAAGAGCGGCTGCCGGGCGCATTAACGGCGTCACCACCAACAGCCAGCATGGCCGCGTCCGCTGGTATTTGGTTCACACCCCCAATGGTAAAGAGCGCGAGACCTGCGAAAAGGTCCGCCGCATTATCCCGCACAACCTTATGCAGGACGCTTTTGTGATGCAAAAGGAGTTCTGGTTTAAGCGGGACGGCGCATGGTCGCTCCAAACCAAACCTATGTACAAGGAATACTTCTTCGTCGCCACGCATGATGCAGCCGCGCTCGATAGGGCTTTGGCCCAGTTGAGCTTTGGCTGTCGTATCGCCGGTAGCAGGGAGCGGGCGTATATGCCCATGCCGGACGATGCGTAGGACTGGTACCGCAGCGTGCTTGACGACGACGGCGTGGTGCGCAACAGCGTTGCGCGCATAGAAGACGGCGTGTTGCACATAGAGCAGGGTCCCTTGGTGGGGCAAGAGGCCCGCGTTAAAAAGATCGACCGTCATAAGCGCTGGTGCCTGGTAGACGTGGGCGAGGGTGACTCCACTTTTAGGGAGCTACTTGCGCTGGACGTTCCCAGCAAAACGTAGGGGAGACGTTGCACTAGCTGTTCATTCGCATTTTTGAATTTACCGATTGGGGGATCCCTGGGGAACGGGGACGTAAGTTTGACTGTGGCTGCTAAAAAAGTAACAGAGAGCAATGCGCCCGCGGGGGCGGCGCTGATTGCTCAAGCTATGGATCGGCGTGAGGACGCCGGCCGCTACGGGGCCATGCAATCCATCATGGACTGGGACCGCTCACGCCTGGCCTACAGGGCCGTCAAGCGCATGTTCGACATCCTGTTCAGCGGTGCCGCGCTCGTCCTCATCGCGATCCCCAGCCTCGTACTCGCCGCTGCCATCCGCCTGGAGAGCGAGGGGAGCCCCTTCTATAGCCAAATCCGCGTGGGCCGCACCCGTTCCGACGGCAGTTTAACCACCTTTCGCATGTGGAAGTTCCGCAGCATGTACAGAGATGCCGACGAACGCCTCGCCGAGCTCAAGGAGCAAAACGAGATCGCAGGTGCCATGTTCAAGATGAAGAACGATCCGCGCGTTACCAAGATCGGGAAGTTCATCCGCAAGCACTCTATCGACGAGTTCCCGCAGTTCCTCAACGTGTTCCTGGGCCAGATGTCCGTCGTCGGCCCGCGCCCACCGTTGCCGAATGAGGTGGCGCAGTACACCGAGTACGACCTGCAGCGCCTGGCAGTGAAGCCAGGTATTACCGGCTGGTGGCAGGTGACTGACCGCAACGATACCGACTTCGACGGCATGGTCCGCCGCGACCTGGAGTACATCGCCAAGAGGGGCGTTCTAACCGATATCAAGATTGTGCTGCTCACGGTAGTCGAGGTTATTACCGGCGGCGGCGCTAGCTAATTCCTTACGTTTTTGAAGATAGGTTCTTGAGACATGATTATCACTCGTACACCCTTCCGTATGTCGTTCTTTGGCGGCGGCACCGACATGCCCGAGTTCTTCAACGAGCACGGCGGCTCGGTCATCTCGACCACCTTCGACAAGTACTGCTACGTCACGACGCGCCACCTGCCGCGCTTCTTCGACTACTCCACGGAGCTTGTCTACTCCAAGATTGAGAGGGTCTCCGACCCCTCCGAGCTCGAGCACCCCGCGGTGCGCAACGCCATGCAGATGCTCGATATGCGCGAGATGCGTATCACCTACGAGGCGGACCTTCCCGCACGCTCGGGCTTGGGCACCTCATCGTCCTTCGCCGTGGGCATGCTCAACGCGTTCCACTGCATGAAGGGCACCTACGCCTCCAAGGACCGACTCGCCAGGGAGGCCATCAGGCTCGAGCGCGAGCTATGTGCCGAGGCCGGCGGCTGGCAGGACCAGATCGCCGCGGCGTTCGGCGGCCTCAACCGAATCGACTTCGCCGACGGCGACTTCTCGGTACGCCCGGTCGTCATCTCGCCCGAGCGCAAGCGCGAGCTCAACTCCAACCTGATGATGTTCTTCACCGGCTTCACCCGCTTCTCCTCGGACATGCAGAAGGCCAACCGCGTCGCGGACAAGACGGCCCAGCTCAAGGAGATGCTGGCGCTGGTCGACGTGGCCGAGGGCGTCCTCACCGACAAGTCGGCGGACCTCTCCGAGTTCGGCCGCCTGCTCGACACCACCTGGCGCCTCAAGCGCGGCACGGGCTCGCAGATATCCACAGGCTCCATCGATGCCCTCTACGAGCGCGGCATGAACGCCGGAGCGCTGGGCGGCAAGCTGCTGGGCGCCGGCGGGGGAGGGTTCCTCGTCTTCTACGTCGAGCCCGACGCGTGGGAGTCCGTGCGACGCGCCATGTCCGACCTTCTCTACATTCCGTTCGAGTTCGAGGACGGCGGCACCTCCGTCGCCTACTACGGGCCCGAGGACTACGACCTGGAGGGATCGCGCTAATGGATACCAAGTGCCCCCAGACGGGCGACGAGTGCCTGTCCACCTTCTTCGAGAACTACCCCGAGATGCTGGCCTGCGAGGCGGAGGTCCGCGTGGCCCGCAAGCTGATCGCCGGGTCCTTCCGTGCTGGCGGGAAGCTGCTCGTGTGCGGCAACGGCGGCTCCGCGGCCGACTCCGAGCACACGGTCGGCGAGCTCATGAAGAGCTTCCGCTTCAAGCGCCCGGTCGACGTCGCGTTCTCCGAGGCGTACCGCGAGGTCAACGGCGCCGACGCCCCCGCATGGCTCGAGGGCTCCCTTCCCGCCATCTCGCTCGTCTCCCAGACGGCGCTCTCCACCGCTTTCGGTAACGACGAGGCGGCCGTGGGCGTCTTCGCCCAGCAGGTCTACGGATACGGCGAGCCCGGCGACGTCCTGCTCGCCGTCTCGACCTCGGGCAACTCCGCCAACGTCGTCGAGGCCGCCAAGGTCGCCCGCGCCAAGGGCGTGCGCGTGGTCTCGCTCACCGGCTCAAAGGAATCAAAGCTCACCGGCATCTCCGACGTGTGCGTCCGCGTGCCGCGCGACGAGGTCTTCCGCGTCCAGGAGCTGCATTTGCCCACCTACCATGTCCTCTGCGCCGCGGTGGAGGCGGACATGTTCGGGGGTGCCGAGTAGATGCGCCCCTACCGCGAGGCCATCGTGCTGGCGGGCGGCTTCGGCACCAGGCTCGCCCACGTCGTGCCCGACGTCTGCAAGCCCATGGCGCCCGTCGCCGGCAGGCCGTTCCTGCGCTTCATAATGGACCAGCTGGCGGCAGCGGGATTCGACCGCGCGGTCGTGGCCGACGGCTACCGCCGCGAGCAGATCGAGGGCTTCTTCGGCCCCGCGTACCGCGGCATGGCAATCGAATACAGCCCCGAGGAGACGCCGCTCCTCACGGGCGGCGCCGTCAAGAGGGCCTTGAGCAGGTGTCAGTCAGACTGGGTCTTCGTCCTGAACGGGGACACCTGGCTCGACGTCGACTTCGCCGCCATGGAGGCCGGCGCTGCCGATGCGCCCGAGAACGCCACGGCCGTCATCGCCGTCAAGCGCATGCGCGACTTCGAGCGCTACGGCACGGTCGACGTTGACGCCGGCGGCTCCCTGACCGCGTTCCACGAGAAGCGCCCGTGCGAGGAGGGCCTCATCAACGCGGGCGTCTACCTGCTGCGCAGGGACGCCCTGAATAACATGCCTGAGAAGTTCTCCCTGGAGAGCGACTACTTCGAGCATGTCGTCGGCGACGGGGCACTATATGCCGCGGAATGCTCCGGCGGCTTCATCGACATCGGCGTTCCCGGGGACTACGAGCTCGCGCAGACTATGCTCGCGCCGCTCGCAAAGTCGTGGAAGCTCGCCATGTTCGACCGCGACGGCACGATCAACGTGGACACGGGGCACCTGCACGAGCCGGAGAAGCTGGAGCTGATCCCCTCCACGGTCGACATCATGCGCGGTTACTCCGACGACCCCGACTTCAAGGTCGTCGTCGTGACCAACCAGGCCGGCATCGCCAAGGGCCTCTACACCGAGTCCGACATGCGTCGTCTCCATCGCTACATGGAAGATGAGCTGGAGAGGCTCGGCGTCCATGTGGACGCTTGGTACTTCTGTCCGCACCACCCCGACTACACGGGGCCGTGCGAATGCCGTAAGCCCGCACCAGGAATGCTGCAGGCTGCTATGCGTGACTTTGACGCAAATTCAGCTGGATGCGTAATGTTCGGAGACAAGACCAGCGACGAAGTGGCCGCCAAGGCCGCGTGTGTTGCGTTTGAGTGGGCGGGGGAGGCGCTTTCGTTTGACAAGCATATTTGATGATAAACGATATGACTTCCTCGGGGTGCCCGTGGATGCTCTCACGAGCGACGAAGCCCTCGAGCTCGTTAAGGAGCTAGCCCGGGACGCTGAGCCTTCGCATGTGCTCTTCCTCAACGTTGACGTGATGGTTAAAGCGGATAAGAACCCCGCCCTGAAGGATGCCATCGCACACTGCGATCTCTCTCTTATGGACGGCATGCCGCCTCTGAAGGTTGCACAGAAGCGTGGCATCCCGTTGCCCGAGAAGGTTTCGGGCAGCGACTTCGTGCCCGCTGTATGTGCTATGGCCGAGCGTGAGGGGTTTTCGGTGTTTATCTTGGGCGGTAAAGATGGCGTTCCTGAGGTGGCGCGCGATAATCTGGTCGCCGAGCATCCCGGCCTTAAGGTCGTGGGGGCGTATTCGCCAATGTTTGGCTTCGAGAAGGACTCTGCCGAGCTCGAGAAAATCAATAAAATGCTTGTCGAGGCTAAGCCGGATATCCTTCTGGCGTGTCTTTCTTGCCCTAAGCAGGAGATCTTCGTTGAGGGCAACCGCGACATTTACAGGGCTCCTGTTTCCATCTCTTGTGGCGCTACGGTGGACTTTCTTGCCGGTAATGTACAACGTGCGCCCGAATGGGTGAGTCGCGCAGGTATTGAGTGGCTGTATCGCTTCCTTAAGGAGCCGAAACGCCTGTTCAGGCGCTACTTTATTGACAGTTGGCATTTTCTTGCGATGTGCTTTAAGCGCTCGGCGCAGTGATGTACTTCCGGTGAGTAGAAATATATGGGAGAGAGCGGATGGGACTCAAGACATATGCGCTCAAGGCGCTCAATAGCTACTACTGGTGGCTGGACAAGCTTAATAAGCCGGCTTTTATTCGCCAATACCCAAAGTTTCTCCGAAAGCTGGGTGTAAAGATTAATGAAAAGCCTGGTGACTGCTGGATCAGCCCGACTGTTTTTTTGGATTCGTCGGGCTATGACATGATTGAAATCGGTGATGATTGCACCATTTCATTCGATGTGGTCGTGCTCGTTCATGACTACAGCATTAACAATGCATTTAGGGCAGTGGGTATCGATGCCGCGGAGCGCCATAGGGTCATCAGACGCCCTGTCAAAATCGGCAGTAACTGCTTTATCGGTGCGCGGTCAATCATCATGCCTGGGGCCGTTTTAGGCGATAACTGCATTGTGGGCTCAGGGGCCGTGGTGCGGGGGAGTATCCCGGCTGGATCTATCGTTAGCGGCAATCCCGCAACGGTTATATCCGATGTTCACGGCTTTGCAAAGAAGCACTCCGAGCGACAAGATTTCGATTTGGACGAAAGGTAGCCCGTGAAGGTTCTAGAGCTTGTCCTCAAATGGAGCGGCGGCGGTGTCGAGCGGTATGTCGAGGACTTGGTTGCCGTAGCAAGCGCTAATGGAATTGACTGCAGTGTGGTCTCAGTGACTACGGCGGTTGATAGCATTCGCGTCGCCGGCGCTGGCCCATTAGTCTCTGGTGGGGTTAAGGGAGCTCTTATCAGCGGTACTGCTGTCTCAGCGTTTGTTGCTGACGGGGGTTATGACATCGTCCATATTCACGGCAACAATGGGCTAGTATTCCATTTTGCTCATCTAACTGTTAAAGCTGGAGCTAAGGCGATTGTTCATTCGCACAACAGCTCTTTCGGTAATAGGTCGAGAGGCGCAAAGAATCTTTTCACTAACATTGAGCGAAAGCTGTATCTAAAAGATTGTTCGGGGAAGCTAGCTTGTTCACATGCAGCAGGTGATTTTCTATTTGCTGGTGGTGAATATCATGTAGCCTTCAATGGGATTGATGTCAGTCGTTTCGAATTTAATGAAGCCTCTCGCTCTGAGGTACGTCAAGCGTATGGAATCCCTGAAAACGCTCCGGTTCTTGGTTTCGCGGCAAGTTTTGTCGATGCCAAGAATCCTTTATTTGTTCTAAATATATTTGAAGAGTATGCAAAGCGGAATTCTGATGCTTTCCTGCTTGTTTGTGGCGATGGGGAGCTGTTCGATAGCTTTAAGTGCCATGCGGCAGGATTGATTAGCGAGGGTCGCTGCATTTGTGCTGGTCGCGTTGACGATGTTGAGCGTTATTATTGCGCGATGGATGTCCTCTTCGCTCCCTCTAAATATGAAGGACTGCCGATTAACCTTATCGAGGCCCAAGCGACTGGGCTTGCGGTTGTTATGAGCAACGCGATAACCAATGAGGTCGTGATTGCCCCTGAGCTTTGCTCACGTCTTTCCTTAGATGACGGCGAGTTTTGTTGGGCAAATGCTGCAGATGGTTTCTTGGTTCGCATGCGATCGCGTTCGATTCGCAATGTAGACGTGGTAGAAAAAGCGGGTTACTCGCAGCCGGCTTGTTTTGATTCTGTTCTCAATATGTACGAGGAGCTTGCTGGCTGATGAATTCTGCATTGAAGATAACTGTCATTATTCCCGTGTATAACGTGGAACATTATCTCGAGCGGTGCGTTCGCTCCATTCTTGAGCAGTCGTACTCGGTGTTCGAGATACTGCTCGTCGACGACGGATCGACCGACGGGTCAGGTGAGCTGTGCGAGCGCCTATCCGCCGAAAACGATTGCGTTCGGACGGTGCACAAGGAGAACGCGGGTTTGGGCTTCGCGCGCAACACGGGGCTCGACAGCCTGCGCTCTGAGACCACGCACGTGATGTTTGTTGACTCTGACGACTGGCTCGAACCTGGCATGGTCGCGACGTTTGTCCGCGCTATAGAGGATACCGGGGCGGACTGCGTGCTGGGCGGGTTCACCAAGCGCGACGGCGAGGGGAACTCCCAGTTCGAATTCAAGCTCGAGGATGCCGTGTGGGAGGGCAATGAGCTGGCGATGAAGTTCATCCCCCGCGTTTGTGGAAGCGCCCCCGAAGCGTCTGACTCGATTCCGATGTCGGCATGGTCGTCCTTGTTCGCAAAGACGAACATAGACGAGTACGACCTCCGCTTCCCCTCGGAGCGCGAGGTGATTAGCGAGGACTTTGTTTTCAAGTTCATGTTTCTGCGAACCTGCAGCAAGGTGGCGACGACGAGCTGCGTGGGCTATTCGTACCGCACTAATCTTTCGTCCCTCACGACCTCGTACAGGCCGGACCGCTTCGAGGCGTGCCTGTACTTCTTTGACTACGCTCTCCGGCTCGTGGCGAACTCGCCCGCTGAGGCGGATTGCGTTTTGAGACTGACGAAGACGCTGTTCATCTATATGAAGATGTGCATCTCGCAGGAAGTATCCCGTGTGAGCGGCAAGAGCCGACACGACGCTTGCAGTGCCATACGGAAGATGGCAGGCGATCAGCGGCTGCTGAGGGTGATAGACGAATATCCGAGCAAGAGACTTGGTTTTGCGCAGAGGGCCTTTGTGGAGCTGCTGAAGCGGAGAGCCGCGAACGTTCTCTATATGGCTGCGGCGCTCGGTTTTTTCTAGATTGGAGTTGCAAGAATGGCTTTGAAAGATGTTGTGAGGAAGGTTTACAACAAACTTCTTGTGAATAACGAGGGTTACTTGAAATACCTGCGCTCGTGCGGGGTCGCTATCGGGGAGGACGTTACGTTTCATTGTCCGGGAGAAACGCATGTCGACGTGACCGATCCACACCTTTTGACCATTGGAGATCACGTTAATCTCACCGGACCGATTACTATCCTGACTCATGACTTCAGTTGGTCTGTTGTAAAGGGCAAGACTGGTGAGGTTCTGGGTAACGAGAAGCCGGTTACCATCGGCAACAATGTTTTCGTCGGATGGGGCGCCACCATTCTGTGCGGTACGACTATTGAGGATAACGTGATCATCGGTGCCCATGCTGTGGTGAGCGGCCATGTCGAGGGAGATTCGGTTTGGGGGGGGGTGCCCGCTCGGCGGATTTGCTCGCTCGAACACTACCGGGAGAAGCGTGCCGCCGCACAGGTCGAGGAGGCCAAGGAGTATGTGCGTTGCTTCCGGGCGAAGCTGGATCGCGATCCCAAGCCTGAGGAGATTCGCGAGTACTTCCCGCTGTTCGCGGATCCCGAGCATCTCTGCGGTGTGCATGAGTCGCAGACGAGGCTAATGGGCACATGGGATAAGAGCTTAAAGTGGATGAAGGATGCGAGGACCTACAGGAACTATGGGGAATTTCTTGATGATTGCTAATGCTAACAAGGCGGATTAGATGACGACCGACATGATTAAAGAGACGACAATTCCTAAGACCATACATTACTGCTGGTTCGGGGGTAATCCTTTGGGCCCTGACGAGATGGCATGTATTGAATCGTGGAAGAAATATCTTCCTGGTTATGAAATAAAACTTTGGAATGAAAGCAATTGGGATGTTGATTGTTGCGATTATGTTCGTGAAGCATATTCTGCTAAGAAATGGGCTTTTGTCTCCGATTACGCAAGGCTGGATATTATTAGCCGCTATGGTGGCATCTACTTCGACACTGATGTCGAAGTCGTTAATGCCATTGATGACATCTTAGAACGCGGGCCCTTTCTTGGCATGGAGACGATGGGATTAGACGGAGGTCTGGGTACAGTAAATCCTGGACTTGGATTTGCCTCGCGTCCAAATGATCCTTTGTTGGATGAGGTGCTTGCCGAGTATGCGGGAGAGCATTTTATTAAGTCTGATGGCTCCTATAATGATAAGACTATCGTCGACCGTACGACCGAGATCGTTAATAGATACGCCCGGATCTTCCCTGATGGATTCTGGCATGCGAATGGTTTTACGGTTTATCCAGTAGAATATTTCAATCCAAAAGATTACCTTACAGGCTCTATTGTTCTAACAGATAACACCCGCTGCATCCATCATTTCTCAATGTCATGGTTTACCCCAAGGCGCAAATATAAACATGCAGTCTATTCAAGGCTTCTTTCTAAGGGAGTCCCTGAGCGAGTCGCAAATTGCGTGGCCGTTTTTTTCGCCACGGTGAAGTTTAAGAGCTTTCATTAACGGACAAACAGGTAGGTTATATGAACTCAGAATCGCAGAAAAGGCTAACGCTCAGGATCATCATCCTCTGCTTTGCCTCTTATTGCTTCTTCCCCCAGTTCATACCGGAGAAGATTCAGCTCGGCTTGCTGCTTCTCGGTACGTTCTTGGCTATGGCTTACAGTTTCAAAAGTGGCTTTCTCACAGAAGTCAAACTTCAGAATATCTCGCTTCTCTTGGTGTGGGTGTTGTTTTCCTTGTTTGCTTTGGTCAGCTGCCTGACGCATCACGGTCTGCGCCCAGAGCTGACACTTGCCCTCGTTTTGTTTGCTATTGTGATGCTGTTTGCTTCCATTGGGACGGGCTGGATTGATGAGACGGCCTGGATTTGCATCCTGCTACTGTCGGTCTATTCCATCTCAACTATAGTGCTATGCGTCTTCCCTGACCTCTATGCGCCCATAAAGGCTGCCTTTTTCCCCATGGAAGTTAATGCAACTGACTACCGCTCGGGTTTGACGACTCACTACAGCAACAACGGTACGTACAATGCCCTGGGTTTTATTATCGCTAGCTGCTCTTTTCTGTTCTTCAAGAATCGCCCCAAGCACAAGATAATCGGTGTATTGGCCATGGTTTTCTTTGTGGCGCTTTTTTTGACCACCAAGAGGGCTCACCTTATGTTCAGCATAGTTGCTGTGCTCTTTGTCTATCTTGCATCGTCCTCGAATAAGGGCAGATTTGGAAAAGCCTTGCTCGTAGCCGTGATTACCCTGGGCGTAATTGAGGTGGCGTCTGCGTATATCCCAGCAATTGCTGACACTATTGCTAGGTTCACCGATACGTTTGCAGCCAACAATCTCGACGACGTCGATTCTGGACGTCACCTGCTCTGGGACTTTGCCCTATCGGGCTGGGAACGCAGCCCGATATTCGGCAATGGCTGGACAACCTATTTTTATGTTTGGGCTGACGGGTTCACGACGACCATTATTGCCCATAACGAGCTATATAACCTCCTATATGAGACGGGAATCGTAGGGGCTGCTTTTGCGATTTTACTTATTTGTGCCAGCCTTATTGTTACCTTCTATCTTTCAATCAAAAGCAAATCAATTGAGTGCTCCGGCCATTTGAAGACTTCGCTTTGTTTACAGATTTTCGCTTTAATTTATGGGTTCAGCTCTGGATCGCTATTCGGCTCGCAGTACTACTTTATGCCTTATTTGCTTGCGGTTGGAATAACCGTTTCGGTCTCCTTGGACCTGCGCGCATCTATGCCATCGGAGCTGTCTGCAAGCAATAAGGAGGTATCCTCTGTTGGATAAGGATATTTCAGTTGTGATTCCTGCCTATAATGCTGAGCGTACTGTGGAGCGAGCCATCAATAGCGTCCTGGATTTCGACACTGCCCTTCAATGGGAGATCATCGTCGTGAACGACGGTTCCACTGATGAGACTCAAGCTGTCGTTGAAAAACTGGAACAATCTCATGCGAATATTCTTCTGATTAATCAGAAGAATAAAGGTAGATCTGAAGCTAGGAATACTGGCGTTTCCTTTGCGACCGCGCGGTGGGTCATGTTTCTAGATTCTGATGATGTGCTGTTAAACTCCGGCGCACCTTCGCTAGTGTCTGCGGCTCGTGATACGTCTGCGCAGCTGCATGTGTTTCCCATGTTGGTCTCGGATGATGGGGTGACTTCGGAAGCTCCACAGGATTCTTGCGCAGCTTTCAGTTTCGAGGTCAGTGCTCGTGAGATAGTTGAAAGCATGGCAACTGCGGCTGGATTTCCACGGACTGTAACTTTACCAGGTACTTTCTTTGAAGTTAATTCCCCATGTGCCAGGCTCTATCAGAGGAGTTTTTTGCAGTCTCTGGTTGATTCCGGGCTCTCTGGATTTGGTCCATTTCCGAGAGGCGTTCGTTTTTCGGAGGACAGGCTTTTCAACATCGCCTACCTCACTTTCCCCGGTGTAAGTAGAGTGCTATTTTGGCCCTCATCGCCCATTTATTGTTGGGATCTTGGTGAGTCTTCGACCGTTGGGAAAGTGAATCCCGAGGATGGTGCTGATATTCCTCTATTTGCCACGAGGTCTTTTGAGCTTGTCGATGATGGAAAAGTGACCGTGAAAACAGCTGATAAGCTGGTTTTGAGGGAGATTCTGACTAAGCTGCTGAGAGCGGGCTCTTTGACTGGCGTTGAGCAAACGAGAGAGGCGATTAGCACTTGGCGCAGCGTTGCACTTGACTCCTGTATTATGCACTGTTTGGAAAGGTGCAGGGGAAACGTCGTCTTGATTGGCTACAAGCGACGTTTCCAGCCCATGATGAACGCTTTGGTGAGAGGCGATGCTGAAACCGCTTTCCTGTGGGCTAGGTTATGGGCCACGTTACATAAATGGGCAGATTTCTTTAAGCGTAATTAATCGTAAAGATAGTGACCGGGCAATTGGGATAATCACTTTATCGGGTGATTTCAACTACGGGAATAAGCTTCAGTTGTTTGCCACGTCGAATATCTACAGAAGTCTTGGGTATCGTCCGATCTACTTATCCTTTAATCATAAAGAGCCTTTGGCGGCGCATCCCAAAAGGTTATTGAAGAGCGTTGTGCGAGGCAAGGAGACCGAGTCGGTTTATCCCTTTCTTGATGCTAGGGGCCAAGCGTTTTCACGATTCGGCGCCGGTATTGAGACACGAAAAATACTTTCCGTTGTAGATGTTTGCGCAGATGAGTTTTCTTATTTTGCCGTAGGCAGCGATCAAGTTTGGAATCCTTGCTACGCATGGCAAAACTCACTCTACAGTGGTATCGATAGGGCATATCATGCATTTGTAGACCCTCATGCAAGAAAAGAGTCGCTCGACTGGTATTTTCTGCGCTTTGCTCGGCGCGAACAACGTCTGACTACAGCTCCCAGCATTGGTCTAGATACCTTGAATTCAAGGCAGTCCAAATGGCTTGCTGAAGGTCTTAGCGGTTTCAATAATCTATCCATCAGGGAAGCGCGTGGAGCGGAGATTATTGAGGAACTTACCGGCAAGAAAGCCCTTGTTGTTTGCGACCCAACCCTTGCTGTTCCTAAGCCGGTTTGGCTTGAGGTATCGAATGATGAAGTCACTCCTAGGGAGCCTTATGTTTTTTCCTATGTGCTTGGTTCCCATTCTGGAGACTATGAAAAGGTCATTCATTCAGCCACAAGAGGGGGAGAGCTACCTGTTGTCTCTTTGAGCGATAGGAATGATGAGGGGGAACCCGGTGCGGGTCCCGCTGAGTTTATCTCGCTAATCTCACACGCGAGTCATGTTGTTACTGACTCTTTTCACGCTAGCGTCTTTTCGGCCATCATGGAAACGCCGCTTACCATTATTCAACGTGCCGACGGTGGCGGCAGCATGTTTTCTCGACTTACTTCTCTTTCTGAGGCGTTGGGGATTCAGGGCAAGATCTACGACGGAAAAGACATTGATTTTTCTGTGGCTTCTGACTATGAAAACGTTGCTGAGGCTATTGAGCGGCAGCGTTCCGCCTTTATGGAGTATCTGAAGGGTTGTTTGAATGATTAGCCAACGCAAGGCCGGCGCGGTCCTCGGCTACGCGAACATTGTCGTCAAGAACCTTGTGAACCTTGTCTACACGCCGATGCTCCTGTCGTTCGTGGGACAGGCTGACTACGGCGTGTTCCAGACGTCGAACTCCTTCGTCTTCTCGCTCACTCTGCTCACCTTCGGATTCTCTGAGGCCTATATTCGCTTTTACACGCAGGAAAAAGCAAAGGGCGACGAGTGCGATATTCGTAGGCTTAACGGTATGTACCTCATGCTCTATATCGTGGTCTGCGCTGTGGCGCTTTCGCTTGGTCTTCTCTTTTCGGCGAACGTGACGACGTTCTTTGCAGGAAGCTTTACGTCCGAACAGGTGGGGCTTGCCGGAGAGCTTATGGCAATCATGTCGTTCAACGTTGCAGCGACGTTGTTCTCGACCGTGTTTGATGCCTATATTCTCGCCCACGAGCAGTTTAAGTTCCAGCAGTCGCGACAAATGTTTACTTCACTTGCCACTCCCGGCGTCGCGTTCGTTCTGCTCAACGTTGGGATGGGTGCGGTGGGCGTCGCGGTGGCTCAGCTCGCGGTGACTTTAACGCTGCTGGTCCTTAATGCCCGGTTCGCAATCGTTAAGCTCGGCATGAAGTTCGACATCTCTCGCTTCGACGGGTCTCTCTTCCGCGCAATTGCCGCATTCAGTGCATGGATCTTTGGTAACCAGGTCTGCGATTTGGTCAACCAGAGCGTGCCGAATATGATCCTCGGTGCGCTCTCAGGCGCGGTGGCGGTCTCTGTTTTCGCGGTTTCGATTAATATCAGGGGCATTTTTGTCTCACTTTCCACCGTTATGTCGAACGTTTTCGTGCCCAAGATTAACCGCATCGTGGCCGAGAGCGACGACAATGCAGAGCTTACCCGTCTCATGACGCGAGTGGGCCGCTACCAGATGTTTCTCTTCTGCTGGATCTACTGCGGGTTTGTTCTTCTCGGCCGTTTTTTCATCGTCAAATGGGCCGGCGAGGGCTTCATGGACGCCTATTGGCTTATCAGTACTATGGCGCTTCCTTTGGTCATTCCGCTCTGCCAGAACACGGGTATTGAGATTCAGCGCGCCAAGAACAAGCACAAGGCCCGCTCCGTTGTCTATCTCTGCATGGCTGGCATTAACGTTGCGTTTACCTGGGTTATGTCGCCTGTTTTGGGCTACTGGGCTCCAGCTACCGCCTACATTCTGAGCATCTTGTTGGGCAACGGTATCTTTATGAACTGGTACTACCAGAAGAAAATCGGGCTCGACATGGGATTCTACTGGCGCCGCAATCTGCCCGTGCTGCTGGCCTCCGCCTGTGTCCTCGTAGTGTGCCTGTCGGGATCTTGCCTTGCGCCCGTCACGGGCTGGGTTATGTTCTTCTGCTGGGGTGTCGTCTACACCGTTCTGTTCGCGGCTGCCATGTGGATCTTTGTGCTCGATGCCGGCGAGAAGAAGATGCTCGCCGCGCGGCTACCGTTTCTTCGTTAGGAGTTCGCTGTGCCTCATGATGAGATAAAGATATCCAAGCTCGGTGATGCCTGCTGCGGCTGTGGCGCATGCGCCGCCAAGTGCCCTAAGGCCTGCATTTCCATGCAAGCGGACGACTTCGGCTTCGTGCGCCCTGTCATAAATGCCGATGCGTGCGTCGGGTGTCGTGCTTGCGAGTCGGCGTGTCCCGCGCTTGCCAAGGGCGCAGGTGACGAAGCCCTTGAGGTTCGCTGGGCCAAGGGAAAGTCTGGCGAGCTGCTGGAGGCATCTTCCAGCGGCGGCGTTTTCGGCCTTCTGGCGCGTGACGTGCTCGCGGACGGCGGTGCCGTGTGCGGTGCCGCCTGGGCTGACGGTTGCCGCCGCGTCGAGCATGTCGTAGTCGAGGATGTTGCGTCCCTCGACCATGTCATGCGATCTAAGTACGTTCAGAGTTCCGTGGACCGAGAAGTTTACGAGGGAGTCCGCGATGCAATCCGTTCTGGGCGACGGGTGCTGTTCGCTGGCACCGCGTGCCAGGTAGCGGGCATCAAGCGCTATCTGGGAAAGGCGGGGGAGAGCAATCTGCTCTTGACTGTCGACGTCATCTGCCATGGCGTTCCAGCACCGCGCCTCTGGTCTGATTGGATCGACTACAAGAACTCACTCCACGGTTCAAGCGTCTGCGACGTTAATATGCGGAGTAAGACAGCCGGATGGCTGTCTTACTCCGCTATGTATAAGTACATAGCGGAGAAAGACCCATCTTCTTCTTGCGAGTCCACCATTTTCAATCGAGACTGGTATATGAAGGCGTTTTTGGCCAACGCTTCGCTGAGATCCTCGTGTTTCATGTGTCCGGCCAAAAGGGGCTGCGGCTCCGATATCACCCTGGGCGATTTCTGGGGATTCCAAGGTATCCATCCCGAAGTTGACTACTCAAAGGGCGTCTCTGCGGTTATTTGTAATACCGAGAAGGGCTTCACGGCTTTTAAAGGTATTATGGCCTCCGTTGACTGTGACGTTGCGACCATCGAACAGGTTCTCGCTGGCAATCCTAGTCTGGTCAAATCGGTTGCCCCGTATGAGAAGCGCGATGAGTTTATGGCAGATCTTGCTTCAGGGATGGGTATTGAGGGGTTGGTGTCTAAGTACGACTTCAAACCGTCTCTCAAGCAGCGCTTCCGTGGCAAGCTCAGAGCGGTCAAGCGCAAGGTGTTCAAGGTCGTTCGCAAGGGCGGTTGCTAATGGCGCGAGATAGGTATCTGCAGGCGATACGAGGCCTTGCTATTGCGTGTGTGGTTTGTATCCACTGCCTTCCCCAGTGCGCTGCTTCGGTGGTGCTGAGACCGTTTCTTAACTGGGCGGTTGCGGGTTTTCTCTTTCTCTCTGGGTTGCTTACGAGCGAGTCTAAAATTTTGAGGGGGGGGTCGCTAAGCGTCTGCACAAGGTGTTGATACCTTATCTGGTATGGTCTGGCATCTATCTGGTGGTGACGCAGCGGCTGACTGCGGGTGGAATCGTCAAGGGCGTTCTGTTCGGGACGTCATCTGCACAGATGTACTATCTTCTTGTGTATGCGCAGCTCGTGATGCTCACACCGCTGCTGTACCGGGTTCTTCGGTCGCACCGTCTTTTGGTCTACTGCGTCACCCCGGTTTTTCTACTGGTGCGTGAGGTTGCAGCAATCGTTGGGGTTGCCCTACCGCAGGTCCAGGTGCTCTTTCCGGCTTGGCTTCTGTTCTACGTGCTGGGTCTTGATTGGGGGAAGGTCGGGCGCGTTGCGACTCGGAGGTGCTCTCTTTTGCCTGGGCTGCTTGTCGCCTGTTTATTCCTTCAGCTGGTATCGGGCTTTGCGTGGTTGGCGCGGGGCGATTACAACATGGCCACGACGCAGCTTAAGCTGAGTTCGATGGCCACGTCTGCGGTACTTGTGGTGTTGATTGGTCTGACAGGTCACCGCCTGCGGCAGCTATTTGCACGCAGTTACCTCGTAAAGCTGGGTGACCTCTCCTTTGGAATCTACCTGTGCCATATCTTGGTGCTTGGTGTGGTGACTAAGGTGCTTGGGTTTGTTGCGATTCCGGCACTGATGGCAACTGTCGTAAATCTGGCAGTTACGCTTGTGGTCTCTGCCTGTGTTGTTGCTGTGGGAGCTACGCTGCTGCCGCGCAAAGTATGCGAAGCTCTCGGTTTTGTTTAGCTTGATTATGCTCCGGTTATTCCTCCACCAACTGGGATTTTCCTTTTGATCGTGGGTTGTCTTTGGGTACAGTATTGCTTGATTTGATACGTCCACTGTAGGATATGAAGCAGCGACTAATGCGCGCGTTTTATGTTGGAGCAGGGCGGTGTGATGGCCTCGCTACTTTCAAAAGTGGCGGAACGAGACGATTTTTGTACTTCGTTGGCGACGCTGCATTACATCTAATTTAGAGAGATACAATTAACCAGGCGTTTCAGTTCAAATTAAGGTGGGCTAATGCTTAAGAGTGAGCAGGTTGGATTTAACTTGCTAAAAACCAAGGACGTGTACGCCATCTTGGATGGAGATAAGTCATTTCGTTCAGATGCGCTTGATGAAGATGTCTCTCTTCCGTATCAATCGGGCCCTATGTTAGTTGAGGTGCTCAATAAGTTTGGAATAGATGCTACGTATGATTCATCTAGTCGCTGGATGTATGTGAACGTCTTGCTTGAGCATTGCATTGAGAATAATCGTGTCTCTGATATGTTGGCCTATTTCTTTAGCCTTGAACGCTTTCAAAATGACTTTTATGGCTTGACGCCGGAGGAAATTAAACGGAGACATGGCGCGGTTGTTGAGGGTGCTATCGCTGCCATTAACAGCGTACTATTCTTTGGCGGACATGAACTGAGATGTTTCGGTAATAACTACGTTATTGTGTCAGTCGATGACGTGCCCGAGATGTCTATTCCTTCAATCAACACGATTGACCGTTCTTATATTAAAGATATGGCCGAAAGGGCTCAGGAAGATATTGAACTAGGGAATTTTGATAGCGCTCTCACTAAAGCGAGAACACTACTAGAAGAGGTCTTCTGTTGGGCTATCGAACGCAAGGGGGTACAGCCTTCGAGCAGTGGCGATGTTGGAAAACTGTTCTCTCAAGTCAAATGTCTCTATAACATTCATGCTGATAGGACAATGGATAGGAGAATTTGCGACCTGGTAAATGGACTCAATAAAATTGTCGACTCTATTGGCCAGATGAGAAATAAACAGGGCGATGCTCACGGAGTGGGTGCATCAAGGGTGAATATCGAGGACTATCATGCAAGGCTTGCTGTGAACGCTGCTGCCAACGTTGCGGATTTTGTGCTGTCGGTTGTTCATCGAGCGGAGAGAAATGGACACTAAGGTTTTTACGATGGCGTGTCGAATTGACGAGCGGTACTCAGTTGTTCGACCGAAATTGGTATTACGGCTCATCGTGGTTGTTCCTGTTGAGGTGGCTTATTAACTGGTATCGATTGCGCTTAATAACGAATGTTATATAGAAGGCATTGTTTTTAAAAAAGATCTTGCTTGCAGAACTCATCAACTGCGCATTTGAGGCCATTTGCTGAAATGGCTTTAGTCCAATAAGAGAGTTGATATTCGGTTGGGCGGGTGATTCCTGCCAATATGTTGTATAGAATTCTTGCTGCTCGCGTGCATCTTTAGCTTTTATGGCGTCTTTGGAGAAGAACTTGAAGGCGGCTTTTCTGGCTCCTTCGTTGCAAGCGAGCTCATTGGCCCAATACTCAATCCGGTATTGTTCGGGCTTTAAAAGGTCCATACATTTGTTGTAAAGGAGGCATGCGTAAGTGGATGGAGCTTGCGAGTCCTCATCTGTTTTGAAGTTCAATTCGTATTTCATGCATTGATTAATGAACGACCGTGTGGTCGGAGTGGGCGATTGCCATGAGCTCGTCGGTCAGGCCAAAGTACAGATGGCGCTGGTCCAGGTCTCCGTACCAGTTGTCGCTGGTGTCGTCCCAGGTTAGGTCCATCTGGCACCATTTGCCGTCGATCTTTACGGAGTTCCACGTGTGGCCGTTGCCGGTGATGCGGCCGTTGGCGATGCCCGCGGCGTCAAGGAGCTTGGAGTAGATGCGCTGGTAGCTCTCGCAGGTGCCCTGGTGGCGCGTGAGGCCGCTTTCGGCCGAGCACCAGTTGAGGCTGTGGTCGTACTCCAGCTGGTCGAGCGTCCAGTCGTGGAGCCACAGCGCCATGTCGTATTCCGAGCCGTCTGTTTATTGCCTGCACAGGTCCACGGCGTCGTTGATGATCTGCGTGACGCATGGGCGGGCGGCGTCGTTTACGGTCACCTCCGCCGTGGTGCGCAGGTAGTAGATCCCCTTGTCGTTTTGGGGGCCGTTTCTGTCGTTGTCCATAAAGTTGAAGTAGATGCGGTACGTGCCCGATGCCGTGAAGTCAAAGGTAAAGTCGTGGCCCGTGGTGCCCGGGCTGTAGTAGCTGGCCCATGCCGGGCGCGACGGGTCGCAGACGCTTTCCTGACTGCCGCCGTCCCAATAGGTGGGTACGTCCATACGCGCCTTGGCCTGGGACGAGCCGTTGGCCTGGGTTACGTGGAAGGTCGTCGCGGTGCCCGCGGGGGCGTCGTTCCACCAGACGGTGAAGGTGACGCCGTTTTGGGTTGCGGTAGTGGAGTGGGCGTAGCCGGTTTGTGACGTGGCGGAGATCGCGGCGGGCGCGGGGGTGGCTTGGGCTCGGAGGGATGGGGTGGGGGTGCCGGTTGCGGCGGTGGTGCCTGTTGCGGTGGCGTTGCCGTCAGCGCTTTCCGTGTTGGCTGCGCTGGTGTCGATGAATGTTGCGGTGCTGTCCTCTGCGGTACCTGTTGTCGCATTTGTGTTGGTGCCGTCTTCAGTCTTGCCTGTGTCGCCGTTCGCGGCGTCGGCTTGTGCCTGCTGCTCGGCTGTTGCCTGAGGCTGGATGGCTTCCGCGATGGCCGCCATGGGCATCGTCGCGCTGAACATGGACGTGCACGCGATCGCACAGAGCAGGTAGTAAAGGGGTCGTTTCATAGCGGAGCCTCTCGGTGAGCAGCCAATAGGGTCCGAAGGCAGCTCCAGGCCAGCACTCCGCACATATTTTGTTGGGGATTATTTTACGGGAACACCAGTCAACATCAGCGAACTTTCTGGGGGAATGTTGGGGTGGGGGAGAGGGAGCGGGCTCGCT
>CABUJN010000027.1:0-26841 GCA_902491935.1 uncultured Collinsella sp. | reverse complement strand
GCCGTTCCCGTCACCGAAAACCAGTCGCCCGCCGGCTGGGCGCGCAGCTCGGCCGAACGACCGCAGACGACACCGGCTATGAGTGCACGCGCCGGGTCGGTCGCAGGCGCGATGGACGCAAGCAGCCCATTTCGCATCCGAAGAAGCGGCCCCGGAGAGTCTTCATCGACCGACAAAATCCGAACGACTTTAACCTTGCGCACCTCGCCTCGGAGAACGCGCGATCGTCCATACGCATCGTTCTCAAAACGTGAAACGCGACCGATAACACGCACGTGCGCCCCGACCTTGAGCTCGAGGTCGCACGATAGGCGAACCATTGCCAAGTTCTTACCGTCCGTGCGTGCCTCGCAGGTATAGGAATACACGTCGTCGTTTATGGATGGGTCACCCTGCACGACAAACTCAAGGCTGCTTGCCGCTCGACCGTCGAGCGCCTTCGAGGCGCTTAGCACGCCCACAGCCCACCACGCCGAGACGACCGCTCCCGCCACGAGACCGACGGACGCGGCATACAGCCACCGCTTCCAAGGGGCAAGCCGCGCACAAGATTGAGCCAGCACAACGAATACCGCCGCCGTAACGGGAATGGCCCATAGCGGCCCGACCGCCGAAGCCCGCTCCCGCAGCAGCGCATCGGCGGCCACGTTGAGCACCAAGGCGCAGCTCATGCACATGCCGGCACACAGGGCCATCGTCCACGTCATCAGAGGCCGCGGAGGCATCACATGCTCGCACTCGGTCGCACTCATACGCAGATGGAATCTTTGATTTTGGCAAGCTTCTTCTCGCCGATTCCCGACACACGCATCAGATCGTCAACCGAGGCAAAAGCACCGTTCTTTGTCCGCTCATCGATAATCGACTGGGCCATGGAGGGACCGATGCCCGAGAGCGTCTGCAGCTCTGCCGCGCTTGCCGTATTAATGTTTACTAGGCCTGTTGCGCCACTCACGCCCGATGATGCGGAAGCCCCACCATCAACACCAGCTTCCGCAATGGACGCCTGCTGCTCCCCTACCGTTGGAACGTGAATCTTCTGTCCATCGACGACCTTAGATGCCCGATTGAGCCCCGTAACGTCTGCCTCGGGCGCCAGCCCGCCGGCGGCATCAATCGCCTGAGCCACCCGCGCGCCGTCCTTGAGACGATATACACCGGGCGACACAACGGCGCCATCAACATCGACATAAACCTCTGCCGCGGCAGACGCCTTAGGCGAAGAGCCTTCGGATGTCTTTCCGCTCGAGGCATCGCCGGATCCCGGCTCCACTAACGAACCCGAACCATCAGTGTGCTCAAACGACACACTGCCGGCACCGCCGCCAAGGTTCGCCATCGCCAGTCCACTCGCCATCGCAATGACGACCAGTATCGCCATCACCACTGCCTTATGACCGAGCAGCTTGTCCGCCAAGCGGTCCATCCGTTTGACCCGTTCGTGTTGTTCGCGCTGCGCCATAGCAAAACCTCCCAACAACATCGTGTCAGGAAAAGAGTCCTGCAACAGCCATTCTCCAAAACCGGTTTTCGCGGTCAAACCAAAAGCCGACCAAAACCTTGCGAAATACTGTCCATTTATTCAGGCACACGTCAGCAAATGAACACTTAGCCGCAAAATGCCCAGATAGCAAAAGACCGACGATGCAGACGCATCGTCGGTCTATGCACAAAATTACTCGTGATCTTGGTAAATCTCACGCGGAGCAAGCTCCGAATGTTTGCGTTTTAAGGTCTTAGGGGCCTTATACGTGTTGCTCTCGAAGTCGATGCACTCGGTCTGCTTGAGCAGGCGCTCGATCATCTCCTCGTGATCGAACAACTCCCAGGCCTCATGTACGGCATCGAGTTTAGCGTGCGTCTCGGGACGGCGCGGCATAAACAGCGTGCAGCAGTCGGGAGCGGCCTCAGTCGAGATATCGAACGTACCGATCTCCTCGGCGCGCGCGATGATCTCCTGCTTGTCCGAACCGATGAGAGGACGGAACACGGGGATCTTCACGGCCTCGTTGACAGCCATGATGTTCTCAAGCGTTTGAGAGGCAACCTGCCCAAGCGATTCACCCGTAACGATGGCCTTGGCGCCCTCGATGTGTGCAATGCGCTCGGCAACCGAATACATAATGCGGCGATACATGATCACGCGCAGATTGCTGGGACAGGTGACCGAAATCTCACGCTGGCAGTCGCCAAACGGCACCACGTACAGGCGGCCGATCTGGACACCCGGCTCAAGCGCACGGATGATGTCCTGCACCAAATACTCGCTCGTATCGGGCGTCTGCGGACGACCAGAGAAATGTACCGGCACGCACACCGCGCCGCGACGCGCGAGCATCCAGGTCGCCACCGGAGAATCGATACCCGACGACAGCAGCGTCACGACCTTGCCGGCAGAACCCACCGGCAGACCGCCCACGCCGCGCTCGGAGCGCGCGTACACATAAACGCTACCCTGGACCACCAGTACGTGCACCATCGCATCGGGGTCGTGCATTTGAACCTTTTTATCGGGGAAGGCCTCACACAGTACCTCGCCCACCTGACGATTGATGTCAATCGAGGTGAGCTCATAGTCGGTATTGGAGCGCTTGGCGTGCACCTTAAACGAATCGAAGGGACCATACTCGCGCAGCGCCTTGACGGCGGCGGCACAGTACTCCTGTGGGTCGCGGTTAGTGTGATACGCCAAAGACACACGAGCAACGCCGGGAACGGTGCGAATGACACGCGCCGCCTCATCGGCCTGATGCTCGTTAAAGGTCACGAGGATATAACCGGAAATTCGAGACACGGCATTCACGGAAAAGGCGGCCAAGGCCGCCTGAATGTTATCCATGAGGATATGCTCAAAATGTGCGCGGTTCTTACCCTTCAGTCCAACCTCGTGATAGTGGACCAGGCAGACGCGAGCCGCCATTTAGGCTTCAGCAACCTTGTGGCCGAGCGCCTTCTCGTAACGGGCCTCGTCGTAAGAGATGTCGCCGTCGACAATCTCGTCCATAGCCATCGAGATGGTATCGGCACCGGAAAGCCCGATGGTGATGTCATCGACATCCTGGACGGCAAGCACGCGGTTGTGCTGGCCACGCAGCATGCTATTGATGTCGCAGGCGCGCTTGGAGGCAAGCGAAGCAAGCAGGAAGCGGTTGTGATCGGTCTTCTCCAGAAGATCGTCAATGCAAGGCTTTACAACGGACACGGACCTCAGATCCTTTCATGCATATCGAGAACGCGAACGAGCTCATCGGTCGCGCGGTCGAGATCGTCATTTACCACGACGTCGTCGTAGCGGTCGGCAAGGGCAAGCTCATCGGCGGCGTTTGCCATACGCAGCTCAATCGTCTCGGGCGTCTCGGTACCGCGACCGACTAGACGCTCGCGGAGCACCTCAAGCGAAGGCGGCTTGATAAAGATCAGCACGGCCTCGGGGAAACGCTCCTTCACCTGCAGGGCGCCCTGGACATCGATCTCCAAAATCAGAGACGCGCCCGAGGCAAGCTTGGATGTAACCTCGCTCACCAACGTGCCGTAGCAGTTACCGTGGACCTCGGCCCACTCAACAAACTCGCCGTTTGCCACGCGGCGGTCGAACTCCTCGCGCGTCAGAAAAAAGTAGTTGACGCCGTCGACCTCGCCTTTGCGTGGTGCTCGCGTGGTAGCCGAAACCGTCAGGCCCAGGTTAGAGCGACGCTCGCGCACACGAGTGACGAGCGTGCCCTTGCCCGCGCCTGACGGTCCAGAAATCACAAAGAGCTTGGAATCCTGAGCGCTCACTTATTTGGTCAGCTGCTCGAGGAGCTGCTCGCGCTGACGGACACCGAGGCCCTGGACGCGACGGGTAGCGGAGATACCGAGCTCCTCCATGATCTTGGCGGCCTTGGCCTTGCCATAACCGGGGAGAGACTCGATGAGGGTGGAAACCTTCATGCGGGAAGCAATGGGGTCATCGGAGTTGAGCACGGACTCGAGGGACTTCTCGCCCTTCTTGATCTGCTCGCGAAGCTCAGCGCGGGCGTGACGTGCGGCAGCAGCCTTCTCAAGAGCCTGCTTGCGCTGCTCATCGGTAAGCTGAGGGAGTGCCATTCGTACCTCCAAATAGTTGGGTTATATCTGATTCAATAATTGGCATTTTAGCACGTAGAACGTACAAAATGCCCAATCGCGGGTCCATAGGTTAGACGATACCCGCAAAAAGTGCAATATACTGCGCCCAAAGTTAAGCCCCTGACCTGCGATTCCACACAAAGGATGGGAAAGTTTACGCAGGCACAGGGGCTATTTTGTGCTAATGAGACCCAAAAGTGGTGACTTAGGGGAATCTTTTACGCGACGTTTTCGACCAGCTCGACGACGATGGCGTCAAAGGCGGCGACCGGATCGTCGGCGCCGGTGATGGGACGGCCCACCACAATGTGGCTTGCGCCTCGCTCGATAGCCTGGGAAGGCGTCGCCACACGGGACTGGTCACCAAGGGCGGCACCAACCGGACGCACACCCGGAGTCACGATCAGGGCATCGGGACCCAACAGCTCACGCATGTCGTGAGCCTCCATCGGCGAGCACACGATGCCATCGATGCCGTTGGCCTGAGCGAGCTTTGCCAGGCGGGCGGCCTCCTCGGCCACGGGCGACTCGACGCCAATCTCGCTCAAGGCATCCTGATTCATGCTCGTGAGCACGGTGATGGCGACGAGCTTGGCGCGGTCCTCGCGCGCCTCCTCGGCACCCTCGCGGCAGGCAGCGAGCATGGCGCCCGAACCCAAGCCGTGGACCGAAAGCAGGTCGGCACCGGCAAGCGAGGCCGAGCGGGCGGCACCGCGAACCTGATGCGGAATATCATGGAACTTAAGGTCAAGGAAGACCTTAAAGCCCAGGTCCTTAAAGGTCTTGACGATCTCGGGGCCCTCAGCGTAATAGAGCGTCATACCAACCTTAAGCCAGGCGGCATGGCCCGAAAGCTCGTGGGCGAGCTCGAGCGCACGCTCGCGGTCGCAGTCGAGAGCGACGATTACGCGGTCGCGGGCATCGGTCTCTAGCATTCGAAAGCACCTACCAGTTCGTTGATGTCCTTCACGCCCTGGGACTCAGCCCAGGCCTCGAGCTCATGCGCGATCTTGAGCGAAGCGCACGGATCGACGAAGTTGGCCATGCCGACCGACACGCAGGTGGCGCCGGCCAGGATAAACTCGGCCGCATCCTCGCCGGTCATGACACCGCCGACGCCGTTGATGGGGATATCGACGGCCTGGGCAACCTCCCAGACCATGCGCACGGCGATGTGGTGGCACAGCGGGCCCGAAAGGCCGCCCTTGGGCTTGGCCACGCGGGACTTGCGGGTATGGACGTCGATGGCCATGCCCTGAATGGAGTTGATGACCGAAAGGCCGTCGGCGCCGGCAGCCTCGAGGGCCTTGGCAATCTCGGCGACGTTGACCGGCGCCATCTTCACGAACAGCGGCTTATCGGTCACCTTGCGGCAGGCAGCCATAACGGATGAGGCGCCCTCGGGCGTAGAGCCCATGGCGGCACCGCCGGCGGCGATATTAGGGCAGCTCACGTTGATCTCGTAGCCGGCAGCCCAGGGGCACAGCTCGGCATACATCTCGAGCGCGCGGACAAACTCGTCAACGGAGTGGCCGGCAACCTGACAGATGACCTGGCAGCCGTCCTTGGACAGCTGTTCGAGCCACGGACCGGACTCGCGGGCAAAGGCAGCCACGCCGGGGTTCTGAAGGCCCACGGAGTTGATCATACCGCCGGGAATCTCGGCCATGCGGGGCGCGGGATTGCCGGGCCAGGGCTCAGCTGCGCAACCCTTGGTGGTGATGGCGCCCAGCTGGGAAACATCAAAGAAGTTCTGGAACTGCCAACCGTAGCCAAAGGTACCGGCTGCGGTGTTGATGGGGTTCTGCATCTTGACGCCGCCGAAATCGACGGCCATGTTCACGGTACCCACTAGAAGACCACCACCTTGGAAGCATCGAACACGGGGCCGCACATGCAAGCACCCTTCATACCGTCGACCGTCTCGACATTGCAGGTGTTGCAGGCGCCAAAGCCACAGCTCATCATGCGCTCAAGCGACACCTCGCAGTACGCACCGGCCTCGGCGGCAGCGGCGGCGACTTTCTTCATCATGACAGCGGGGCCGCAGCTGGCCACATAGTCGTAGCCGCCCTCGCCGAGCAGCTCGGCTGCCGGGTCGGTGCAAAAACCGTGCGTGCCCAGCGTGCCATCATCGGTGCAAACGTTGACCGTGGCGCCCAGCGCGCGGAACTCATCGACACCCACGGCCTTGGACGCGGTGCCAAAGCCCAGGCACACGTCGACGGCCACACCCTGCTCGGCAAGCTTGTCGGCAAGGCACAGCACGGGCGGAACACCGATGCCACCGGCGACGAGCAGGGCCTTCCTGGTGCCCTCGGGTACCATCCAGCCACGGCCACCGGGGCCCAGCAGGTTAGAGGTGGAGCCAGGGCCCATCTGGGACAAACGACGGGTATCGTCGCCCACGACGGCGTACCACAGCTCGACGGTGCCGGCCTCGGCGTCGGCGCGGTAGTAGCTCAGGGGCACGCGAAGCAGCGAGGACGCATCGCCGGGTACGGCGATGTTCACAAACTGACCGGGCTTGAGCGCACTTGCAAGCTTGGGGGCCGAGATGACGAGCGAGAAGATGCCGTCGGCAATCTCCCGGTTCGAGACGACCTCGAAGTCGTGCATGCGTGCAGTGGAAGGTGTGGGCATAGACGCTCCAATCCCCCATGCGGTTGCATGGTCCAAACTAATAGAAAGCGCGGCACCGCAAGGGCGCCGCGCACAAAAGCGATAAGGCTATGCTAGCAGATGCAGCCGTCGGCAAGCGTCTGCTTACCGCCGACAAACACATCGGTGGCACGACCGGTGAGCGTGCGGCCGGCAAAACCGGAGTTCTCGGCGCGCGACTCGTAACCGTCCTCGCCAACCGTCCAGGTGGCGGACGCGTCGAACACGGTCAGGTCGGCAACGGAGCCCGCCTTGACCTGAACCTGGTCGAGACCCAGGATCTCACGCGGCTTGATGGCCATGAGCTCGACCATGCGGCCCATGCTCATCTTGCCCGTGTTGACCAGCTCGGTGAGTACGAGCGACAGCGAGGTCTCGAGGCCGATCATACCAAAGGGCGCAAGCTCGAACTCACGGGCCTTCTCCCACGGGGTGTGAGGAGCGTGATCGGTGACGATAACGTCGACGGTGCCGTCGATGACGCCCTGACGGATGGCCTCGGCATCCTCCTCGGTACGCAGCGGCGGATTGACCTTGAGCGAGGTGTTGTAGGTCTCGTCCAGGTCGTTCTCGGTCAGGAACATGTGGTGCGGGGTGGCCTCGCAGGTGACCTGAACGCCAGCGGCCTTACCGGCACGCACGATCTCCAGGCCATGGGCGGTGGAGATGTGCTGGATGTGCAGCTTGGCACCGGTCAGCTTGGCGATCTCGATGTCGCGAGCGATCTGGAGCTCCTCGCCGGCAGCCGGCCAGCCCTCGAGAGCCAGACGGGTCGAGACCTTGCCCTCGTTGATCTGGCCATGGCCGACCAGGTCCTCGTCCTGGCAGTGGCTCATAAAGACCTTGCCGAACATCTTGCCGTAGTCCATGCAACGACGGAGCATACCCGCGCCCTGCACGCCGCGACCGTCGTCGGTGAAGGCGACGGCGCCGTGGGCGACCATATCGCCCATCTCGGACATGGCCTCGCCCTTAAGACCGCGGGTCATGGCACCCGACGGATAGACGCGGCAGTGACCGACCTCGGCAGCGCGGGACTTGACGAACTCCACGACGGTGCCGTTATCGGTGACGGGATCGGTGTTGGGCATGGCGCACACGCCGGTAAAGCCGCCCTTGGCAGCTGCGCGGGTGCCGCTCTCGATGTCCTCTTTGACCTCGTAGCCGGGCTCGCGAAGGTGAACGTGCATATCCACCAGGCCGGGGACGAGGTACTTGCCGGAAAGGTCGCGGACCTCGGCTCCCTCGACGGCGAGATTCTCGCCGACCTCGGCGATCTTGTCGCCATCAATCAGGACGTCAACGACACCGTCAAGCTCGACGGACGGGTCGACGACGTGGGCATTCTTAAGAAGCAAGGCCATTATCGGCACCTCCAAGCAGCAGATACAGGATAGCCATACGCACGCAGATACCGGCGTAGACCTGCTCCAGGATGACGGAGCGTTGCGGGTGGTCGGCCATATAGGAGTCGAACTCGACACCGCGGTTGATGGGGCCCGGGTGGCAGATGATCGCGTCGGGCTTCATGAGCTTCTCGCGGTCCTTGGTCAGGCCGAAGAGCTTGTGGTACTCGCGAATGGTCGGGAACGGGGCACCCTCGAGGCGCTCCTGCTGCACGCGCAGCATGTAGACGACGTCCAGCTCGGGCAGGACGGAATCGAGATCGCTCGTCACGTGGTCGCAGCCCAGGACCTCGGGTGCCGGAGGCAGCAGCGTGCCGGGGGCGACGGCGTAGGTCTCGCAGCCCATGATCTTAAGGGCGGGGATCAGCGAGCCGCAGACACGGGAGTGGGAGATGTCGCCGACGACAGCGACCTTCAGACCGTGGAAGTCACCCTTGTGCTGCCAAATAGTGTACAGGTCCAGCAGGGCCTGCGTGGGGTGGTTGTGCTTGCCGTCGCCGGCGCAGATAACGCTCGCGGGCGAATTCTGCGTGACGATATAGGGCGCGCCGGCGTGCTTGTCGCGCACGACGATGCAGTCGATCTTGTAGGCGTTGAGGGTCTCGACGGTGTCGACGAGGCTCTCGCCCTTGACCGTAGAAGTCGAGGAACCGCCAAAGTTGAGGCTGTCGGCCGAAAGGCGCTTCTCGGCGAGCTCGAAGGAGCTGCGGGTGCGCGTCGAGGGCTCGTTGAACATGTTGACGATGGTCTTACCCTTGAGCGTGGGGACCTTCTTGATCGCACGCTCGTTGACCTCGGAGAACGCCTTGGCGGTCTCGAGGATGAGCTTGATGTCCTCTTCGGAGTACTCGGTAATGTCGATCAGGTGCTTATGGTTGAACGCCACGGTACTACTCACCTCCCAGCGGCGCAGAACCCACGTGGGAGCCCGGCGCGACGTCGTTGATCTCGACGGCGGTGTGGCCGTCGACTTCCTTCATATATAGATGCACGTTCTCCTCATGCGACGAGGGAACGTTCTTGCCGACAAAGTCCGGCGAGATGGGGAGCTCGCGGTGGCCGCGGTCAACGAGGACTGCCAACTCAATGCGGCTCGGACGGCCCAGGTCCATGACGGCGTCGAGAGCGGCGCGGATGGTACGGCCCGTATACAGGATGTCGTCCACCAGCACGACGCGCTTGCCGTCGACGCTAAAGGGAATGTTGGTGGCGTGGATCGCGGGAGCGAAATTGGTCGCATAGTCATCGCGGTAGAAGCTGATGTCCAGGCTGCCGAGCGGAACTTCGACGCCCTCGATCTCCTTGATCTCCTCGGCGAGCTTCTTTGCCAGAAGGTCGCCGCGCGTGACGATGCCAACCAGAGCGAGGTCTTCACAGCCCTCGTTGCGCTCGAGAATCTCGTGCGCGATGCGGGTCATCGCTCGATTGACGGCGGTCTCGTCCATGATGACCGCCTTGGGGGAAGTCGTGCCCATCGATCTCCTTCCTCACATGTCTTGACTGCTGACACAGTCAAAAAAATAGATGCCCGACCGCTTAAAGCGGACCAGACACCCACAGGAAAGGCTGCTCTTTGGCAGCTATGTAATTCCATGTGGGTATCTCGTACCCCTTTAATGGTCAAGGGATAGTGTAGCCAACCTCGAGCTTAATTGCGAGCATAAATACAGAGCAATCCGTAAACGGAGCCCAATGCTCCATAAACCTATATATATTTGTGGGACGAGCTTGAAAACACACGCACGAGCTGGCATAATCCCCTCTGCTGCACGCAAATCGGATCTACGTCCAGGGCCGTGGCGTGAGCACTATCGCCAAAAGAGGAATATCTCTGTGTAGATTACGCACAGGGAGCTGCTTCTGTGCTATAGTTCAGGCTTGTTTGTTAACGCGACATGTTCGTTTGTCGCCCAAGGAGGGTCAGTTATGTCCAAAGTTTGCGAAGTTTGCGGTAAGCACCCCGTTGCCGGTCGCTCCATCAGCCACTCTCACCGCGTCACCAACCGTAAGTTCCGCCCCAACATCCAGCGCGTTTACGTCGTCGTCGATGGTCACCGTCGCAAGATGAACGTTTGCTCCACCTGCCTCAAGTCTGGCAAGGTTGCGCGCTCCTAAATAAGGTCTTACCAACAAGTACCTCGGACTCTCCGGGTCAAAGACCTCGCGTTCATATAGAACTTACCAAAGGCGCCCTCCCCTACGGAGGGCGCCTTTTTGCACTCATTGGGGACAGGCTTACACTCATCGGGGACAGACTTACATGAGTGCTTTCACGCATTGGGGACAGACATGACGTACGCATGCGGCGCCATGATCAGGTCCTGCCCAGCCTCACGCAGCCTCCCTCTAGCCTACAGTGGCCTTGGTCACGCTTGTGGCACCGATGCCGGTGATACGGGCAATTTGCTTGACCGTGAGATGCGCCCGCCTGAGCCTCAGCAGACAGGCATCGCGATCGGGGCGTGGCAGGGCCTTGAGCATCGCAGGATCTATGCTCGGAAGCACTTCGCGCGCAATGGAAAGGACCTCCTCATCGGGGATCCGCCGGCGTGGAAGAACCTCCACTGACCAGATGCGCCCGGCAACTTCCTTGAGATGCTCGCAATAGCAACGGGAGCCTCCGACAATATCGAGCATAGGGGCCGCATCACAGATGTCAAAGGGATCATAGCCCAGCTCATATGCCTTGTAGCTTGACCAGCGGTACGCCTCGAGTGAGTCGAGCGCACCTTTCACGGGATTGAGATGGATATAGTCGAGCAGTTGCACCGCTTGCGTGTCCGACTCAACAGCGATCCGCGAATAGCGATTATCAAAGAGATGCCCCGTTCTCCCCGTTTTCCCATTGAAATACTTGGCATACGCCGTCAGCGCACACTGCATTGCCTTTGAAAGATTGTCAAATGGGTCATCAACCATCAAATGGAAGTGATTGTCCATAAGGCACCAAGCCAACACCGCCACTTTATGGCGCGCGAACCTGTCCGAGATGTCCAATAAGAAACGATATCGGTCAGAGTCATCTTCAAAAATAATCTGTTTAGAGTTACCACGGTCAAAGACGTGGTAATAGCCAGTGAGCGAAACGGCGCGGACGCATCGGGGCATAATCTCTCCTTTCAAAAACTGAACAGGCAACACCTAAAAGGAGAGAAGGAACGCGAAATGCTGAGCCTGTGACCTATTTATATCCAATGAGCGGCAAAAACAGGCCCAGAACGGCAAAATGGCAAATCGATGTCTGTCCCAACATGAGTGAAAGCACTCATGTAAGTCTGTCCCCAATGAGCGGGGCGATGCAGCAGACAGATAGTTTTAGTTAAAGCGGTTCATTTTATTGAAGCGTTTTAGTGTGCCTTTTACGGGAATCTTACCGTTCGCCGAATAATTTCTTGCTATCATGCAAGGCGTAGGGTAAATCTCCGATCGCAAGGAGACACAAATGGTGAAAAAGTCACCGGAAAACACTACTCCCGCCATCGTGGACAACGTGGAGGCGCTTGAGGCCAAACTCAAATCTATGCGTGAGGCCCAGGCTAAATTCGCTGAGTACACTCAGGAGCAGGTAGACAAGATCTTCTACGAGGCTGCTATGGCCGCCAACAAGGCTCGTATTCCTTTGGCCAAGCTCGCCATCGAGGAGACCGGCCGTGGCGTTCTCGAGGACAAGGTCATCAAGAACCACTACGCCGCTGAGTACATCTACAACGCTTACAAGAACACCAAGACCTGCGGTGTCATCGAGCGCGACGACGCTTACGGCATCACCAAGGTCGCCGAGCCGATCGGTATCGTTGGCGCTGTCATCCCGACCACCAACCCGACCTCCACGGCCATCTTCAAGACGCTCATCTGCCTGAAGACCCGTAACGCCATCATCATCTCCCCGCACCCGGCAGCCGCCAAGTGCACCATCGCCGCCGCCAAGCTCGTTCTCGACGCAGCTGTCAAGGCCGGTGCTCCTGAGGGCATCATCGGCTGGGTCGACAAGCCGTCCATCGAGCTGACCAACATGGTCATGCGCGACGTCGACATCATTCTCGCAACCGGTGGCCCGGGCATGGTCAAGGCTGCTTACTCCTCCGGTAAGCCCGCACTCGGCGTCGGCGCCGGCAACACCCCGGTCATCATCGACGATACCGCGGACATCAAGCTCGCCGTCAACTCCATCATCCACTCCAAGACGTTCGACAACGGCATGATCTGCGCTTCCGAGCAGTCCGTCACCGTCCTCGACTCCATCTACAAGGATGTCAAGGCTGAGTTCCAGCGTCGCGGCTGCTACTTCGTCAAGCAGGGTGCCGAGATGGAGGCCCTGCGTGCCGCCATGTTCAAGAACGGCGCTCTCGATCACCGCATCCCCGGCATGGCTGCAGCAAAGATCGCTGAGCTCGCAGGCATCAAGGTCCCCGAGAAGACCAAGATCCTGATCGCCGAGGTCACCTCCACCGATCCCGAGAAGGAAGAGTTCTCCCACGAGAAGCTCTCCCCGGTCCTCGCTATGTATCACGCCAAGGACTTCCAGGAGGCCGTTGACAAGGCAGAGCACCTCGTCCTCGCAGGTGGCCCGGGCCACACCGCCTCTCTCTACGTGCACCCGGCACAGAGCGAGAAGATCGCTAAGTTCCAGCACGTCATGAAGGCCTGCCGCATCGTCATCAACACCCCGTCCTCGCATGGCGGCATCGGTGACCTCTACAACTTCGGCATGAAGCCGTCTCTAACCCTGGGCTGCGGCTCCTGGGGTGGCAACTCCGTCTCCGAGAACGTTGGGGTGAAGCACTTGATCAACGTCAAGACCGTGGCAGAGCGCCGCGAGAACATGCTGTGGTTCCGCGCTCCCGAGAAGGTCTACTTCAAGAAGGGTTCCACGCCCGTCGCACTCGACGAGCTCGGCACCGTAATGGGCAAGAAGCGCGCCTTCATCGTTACCGACCAGTTCCTCTTCAAGAATGGCAACACGCGTGCCATCGAGGCCAAGCTCGATGAGATGGGCATCGCTCACGACTGCTTCTACGACGTTGAGCCCGATCCCTCCCTGCAGTGCGCACGTCGCGGCGCCAAGCAGATGACGCTCTTCGAGCCGGATGTCATCATCGCCGTCGGCGGCGGTTCCGCAATGGACGCCGGCAAGATCATGTGGATGATGTACGAGCACCCCGAGGCGAACTTCGAGGACATGGCCATGGACTTCATGGACATCCGCAAGCGTATCTTCACCTTCCCCGAGATGGGCAAGAAGGCTTACTTCGTCGCCGTCCCGACCTCTTCGGGCACTGGCTCCGAGTGCACGCCGTTCGCCATCATCACCGACAAGGAGACCGGCATCAAGTGGCCGCTCGCCGACTACGCGCTGCTCCCCAACATGGCTATCGTCGACGCCGACAACTGCATGACCGCCCCGAAGGGCCTCACCGCTGCCTCTGGCATCGACGTCATGACCCACGCCATCGAGTCCTACGTCTCCATCATGGCTTCCGACTACACCAAGGGCCTCTCCGAGCGCGCCGCCAAGCTCGTCTTTGAGAACCTGCCCTCCAGCTTCACGAACGGCGCTAAGGACCCGCATGCCCGCGAGGAGATGCACAACGCATCCTGCATGGCCGGTATGGCATTCGGTAACGCCTTCCTGGGCCTCAACCACTCCATGGCCCACAAGCTCGGCGCTTTCCACCATCTGCCCCACGGCCTCGCAAACGCCGTCATCCTGACCCGCGTCATGCGTTACAACGCCGCCGAGGCTCCTGTCAAGATGGGAACCTTCTCTCAGTATCCTTACCCCAACGCGCTGCACAACTACGCCGAGATGGCTCGTTACTGCGGCATCGACGGCAAGGACGACCGTGAGGTCTTCGAGAACTTCATCACCAAGCTCACCGAGCTCTGCGACTTCATCGGTGTCAAGCACACCATCGCTGAGTACGGCGTTGACGAGAAGTACTTCCTCGACACCCTCGACGAGATGACCGAGCAGGCATTCAACGACCAGTGCACCGGCGCCAACCCGCGCTACCCGCTCATGAGCGAGATCAAGGAGCTCTACCTGGACGCCTACTACGGCCGCGAGCCCCAGGATTACGCCGTCTGCTAGTTTTAGCACGGTTTTTAACGGCGGGGGTGCACGGGTGTTTCACACACCCCCGCCGTCGCTTCTATCGCATCGTTGAAAGGATGCAACCATGCTGCTACCCGATTCCAAGACCGAGCTCGTCCGCCGTGGCAACAAGGTCGTTTACGACCTGGGCGACAAGATTGTCAAGGTCTTTAACGAGACCAAGCCTGTCTCCGACGTGTTCAACGAGGCTTTGAATCTTGCCCGCATCAATGAGTGCGGCATCCGCAGCCCCAAGGCGCTCGAGGTTTCCCAGCTCGAGAACGCCAACGGCTGGGCGCTCGTGACCGAGAAGGTTCCGGGCACCACCCTTGCCGAGAAGATGACTGCCGAGCCCCAGCGCTTTGGTGAGTACCTCGAGATGTTCGTCGACCTCCAGATCGAGATCCACGGCTACACCTCCCCGCTGCTCAACCGTCAGCGCGACAAGTACGCCCGCATGATCGACAGCCTTGATCAGCTCAATGCCACCACGCGCTACAACCTTCAGGAGCGTCTGGACGGCATGACCAAGGAGTTCAAGGTCTGCCACGGCGACTTCAACCCCTCCAACGTCATCGTCGGCGACGACGGCCAGCTCTATGTGTGCGACTGGGCACACGCCACCCAGGGCTCCCCTGCTGCCGACGTTGCCACCACCTACCTGCTCTTTGCTCTCAACAGCAAAGACCAGGCCGAGGCCTACCTGGAGCTCTACTGCGACCGCGCCGACATGCCCATGCAGGTCGTGCGTCAGTGGACGAGCATCGTCGCCGCTTCCGAGCTCGCTCGTAGGCGCAACGTGAACGATGAGTTCCTGAAGAACTGGATCGACGTCGTCGATTATCAGTAATATCTGAGCGATTTATTTCGCATCGGAGGCACAAAAAACCCCGCAGCTCATATGGGCTGTGGGGTTTTCCTTTTAGATATCGAGGATGCCACAAGATAAAAGGACGGCCTCACATCTCCCCGATTGGAGAAATGCGGGGCCGTCCCACATATCGAACTACAAGCGAAATCGTCGATTAACGGCGGGGTGCCTTAACAAGCTCGGCAACCTTGGCAACGACCTCGTCGATCGCCGCGTCCTCGCGCTCGCCCGTAGCACGGTCCTTGAGCTCAACGGTGCCATTCTTAAGGCCGCGCTTGCCCAGAACCACCTGATACGGGAAGCCCATGAGGTCGTTATCGGCAAACTTAAAGCCCGGACGCTCATCGCGATCGTCGACGACGACCTCGATACCCTCGGCACACAGGCCATCAACAATCTGCTCGCAGACGGTAGCGCACTCCTCCTTCTTGGGATCAAGCGGAATCACCGCGACCTCGTACGGGGCAACGGAGACCGGCCAGACGATACCGTGCTCGTCGTTGTGCTGCTCCACGACGGCAGCAAGCGAGCGGGACACGCCCACGCCGTAGCAACCCATGATGAGCGGCTTCTCCTTGCCGTCCTCATCCATAAAGGTGGCACCCATGGCCTCGGAGTACTTGGTGCCCAGCTGGAAGACCTGAGAGACCTCGATGCCGCGGGCAGCGGAGAGCGGCTTGCCGCAGTGCGGGCAGGGGTCGCCGGCGACAACGGTGACCAGATCGGCCCACTCATCGACGGTAAAGTCGCGCTCGGGGCAGGCACCGGTAAAGTGATAATCGACCTCGTTGGCACCGCAGGCCCACTGTTTGGACTCGCGCAGGCTCTCGTCGCAGACCAGACGAATGCCATCGGGCAGGTTAACCGGTCCGATAAAGCCCTTGTGCAGACCGTTCGCCTGAAGCTCCTCGTCGGTCATCATGCGATAGCCCTTGCCAAAGACGTGCTCGGCCTTGCAATCGTTGAGCTCGTGATCGCCCGGAACAATGGCCACGACCGGCTTGCCCTCGGCGTCGATGAGTGCCAGCGACTTGCGCGTGCCGTTCTCGGGGAACCCAAAGAACTTAGCAACAGCCTCAATGGTGCCCATGCCCGGAGTCTCAACCTTGGTGAGCGTACCGTCACCAGGACCCTCGGTCACGACGACCTTGGTGCTTGCAGCCTCGTCATCGGCAGCGAAGCCGCAATCGTCGCAGTAGACGAGCGAAGCCTCGCCGGCGTCAGCCAAAGCCATGTACTCGACGGAGGTATCGCCACCGATCTCGCCAGAATCGGCGACGACGGGCAGAGCCTTGATGTAGCAGCGCTCGCAGATATTGGCGTACGCCTGCTTCATCTTGTCGTACTCCTCCTGCAGGCTCTCCTGCGTGGCGGAGAAGCTGTAGGCGTCCTTCATGATGAACTCGCGGCCGCGCATCAGGCCAAAGCGGGGACGGAACTCGTCGCGGAACTTGTCCTGAATGTGATACAGGTTGACGGGCAGCTGCTTATAGGAGCGTAGCTCGTTGCGCACCAGGGCCGTGACGGTCTCCTCGTGCGTGGGGCCCAGGACGAACTCGCGACCATGACGGTCGTCAAAGCGCACAAGCTCCTTGCCATAGGCGTCGATGCGGCCGGACTCGCGCCACAACTCGGCGTCGACCATGATAGGCATCATAAGCTCCTGGGCGCCGGCAGCGTCCATCTCGTCGCGCACGATGTTCTCGATCTTACGGATCGAGCGCCAGGCAAGCGGCAGGTAGGAATACAGGCCGGCGGCCTCCTTGCGGATCATGCCGGCACGGAGCAGCAGGCGGTGACTGGCGAGCTCAGCGTCCGCCGGATCCTCTTTAAGCGTCGGTGCATAGAGCTTAGACATATACATTGCTCGGGTCATTTATTTCTCCTCAATAAGCTTGTCGACCTCTGCCATAAGCGCGTCGACAATTTGGTCCTCAGCTACTTTACCAATGATCTGGCCATGCGAAAAGAGCAAGGCCTGACCACGTCCGCAAGCAACGCCCAGGTCGGCATCAGAAGCCTCGCCGGGGCCATTGACCGCGCATCCCATAACGGCGATCGAAAGCGGCGCGGAGTAGTTCTTAAGCCGCTCGGTGACCTCCTCGGCGATGGGAATGAGGTTAACCTGGCAGCGGGCGCACGTGGGGCACGAGACAATCTCGGGACCACGACGACGCAGGCCCAGCGACTGCAAAATTCCCCAGGCGACCGGCGGCTCCTCAACCGGATCGGCCGTGAGAGAGACGCGCATGGTGTCACCGATACCCTCAGACAGCAGAATACCAAGGCCCACCGAGCTCTTAATGGTGCCCTGAAGCTTGGTACCCGCCTCGGTTACGCCCAGGTGAAGCGGAACGTGGGGAATCTCACGCGACAGGGCTCGATAGGTATCGAGCGTCGTTTGCACGCTATGGGCCTTGGCCGAAAGCACAATGTTCGTAAAGCCGCGGTCCTCAAAGTGCTTGACGAAGCGCTCGCTCGACATCACGAGCTTTTCGGGCTGCGTGAGGTCTTCGCGCTCGGCGATATCCTGCTCAAGCGAGCCCGCGTTCACGCCAATGCGAATCGCACAGCCCGCAGCGCCGGCGGCGTCGATGACGGCATCGACCTTAGCCCAATCGCCGATATTGCCGGGATTGATGCGGAGCTTGGCGGCACCGGCCTCCACAGCGCCAATGGCCAGCTTGTGGTTAAAGTGGATATCGGCAACGATTGGCACCGGAGACTCGGCACAGATGGTACGGAAACCCTCAAGCGCGGCCTCAGTGGGCACGCTCACACGCACGATATCGCAGCCAGCCTGCGCCAACGCGCACACTTGCGCAAGTGTTGCCTGGGCATCAGCGGTATCGGTGCAGGTCATGGATTGGACCACCACCGGCGCACCGCCACCGATCTGCACACCGCCCACATGCACGGGGCGCGTCAAATCGCGAGGCAAAGGATGGGATAAAGACAATCCAAACACTCCCCTACAGAATAAATCGAAGGATGTCGGAACGAAGCATATAGACAAACAGCAGCGCAAAGAGCGCGATGCCCACATAGCTCACAATCGTCTGGACCTTGAGCGGAAGCTCGCGGCCAGCAATCTTTTGAATGATCTCGATGACCAGCTTGCCGCCATCGAGTGGTGGGATGGGCAGCAGGTTCATAAAGCCAAGCGAGAACGAAATGAGGGCGGCAAACGAAAGGAACGTGGCAGGGCCGGCAGCAGCAGCCTGTGAAGACATAACGCTAATGCCCACAATCGAAGAAGACTGATCGAGAATCTCCATCGTATGCTGCGGCTGGAGCAGGCGCATCACGCCCTCCGCTGTCTGCACGACATAGGAGAACGAAAGGCGAGCCGACGTGATGGGGTCTAAACGGACCACCTGCGTAGAGGCATACACACCTAGGCGCTCGTCCTCTTTGAGCGCAACCGAGGTCGAATGCTGCTTGCCGTCGCGCTCATACTCAATGGCGATATCGTCCTTACCGGCGGCCTTGCCGATGGCATCGTAAACGTCCATCCAGGTAGAGCACGATACTCCGTCAACCGAAAGGATCGCGTCGCCGCCCTCGATACCCGCCTTGGCGGCAATAGACCCCTCGTCAACCTGACCAATCACGTTGGTATCCATCGGCACGGTGACACCCGCAATAGAGTAGATGCTCATAAGCAGCAAAAAGCCCGTCAGGATATTGACGAGAATGCCCGCGAGCAGCATAAAGGCGCGCTTGAGAAAACCCTGGCCCAGATAAGTGTGCGAGCGCTCTTGCGCCAAGAAATCAGCCTCGCCGCACGGCAGCTCCCACACATCGCCCTCGGTAGTCGCATGCTCTCGATCGAAACGGCGGCCGTCAAAGGTGGTGTAACCCGCCGCGTCTCGCGGCAGCGTCTGATACTTGGTGGGATAGTAGCTCGGCGAGGGCTTCTCCCCTTCCTCATACCAAGGCGCGATAGAGCCCCAACCCAAGAGCAAGGCGCATGCCTCGAGCACAACCTCCACGGATAGCTCGAGCTCGACAGCAAGGTCGGCCACGGTCACGCGACCATGACGATAGATAGCCGCGAGCACGCGATCGGCGCAGGAGACGTCGGTCGGATCCATACCGCAGATGGCAGCGTAGCCACCCAGCAGCAGCGGGGTCACGCCAAACTTGGTTCCAATGCGACGCGACGTGTAATGGATGTCAAAGCGGCACGGCAGGCCCAAAAAGAACTCGGTCACACGGACGCCGCAGGCACGCGCCGCCAAAAAGTGGCCGCCCTCGTGCAAAAACACGAGGACGGAAAGCATCAGCAGGCCCCAAAAGACCGATGAGAGAACGCTCAGAACAGTATCCATAAAACGAAAAAGCAATCCTTATGGGTTAGGAACGGGTTGCGGCGAGCACCTGCGCAGCCTTTTCACGCGCCCACGCATCGATGTCGCGAAGCTGCTCAAACGAATCGACCGCCTGCATATCGTGGGCATCCATGCAGGATTCTACAATGCGATCGATATCGGTAAAGCTGCAGCCATCGTGCAGGAAGGCATCGACAGCGACCTCGTTGGCGGCATTGAGCACGCACGGCATGGTGCCACCCGTCTTGCCGGCACGCTCGGCCAGTGCCAGACAGCGGAAGGTATCCATGTCGGCAGCATCAAACGTGAGCTGCCCCAGCTCGCGGAAATCGATACGAGGCGCCGGGGTATCCCAACGCTCGGGATACGAGAACGCGAACTGGATGGGAATACGCATGTCGGAAGCACCGAGATGCGCCATCACGGAGCCGTCGGCGAACTCGACCATAGAGTGAATCTTGGACTGACGCTGCACGACCACGTTAATGAAATCGAGGCCGCAGTTAAACAGATGCATGGCCTCAATTCGCTCCAGGCCCTTGTTCATGAGGGTAGCGGAGTCGATGGTGATCTTGGCGCCCATGGCCCACGTGGGATGTGCGAGGGCATCGGCACGCGTCACGCGATTGAGCTCGTCGCGCGTGCGGCCAAAGAACGGACCGCCCGAGCAGGTGAGCCAAATACAATGAGCCTCGCGCGGGTCCTCCCCCAGATAGCACTGGTAGATGGCGGAGTGCTCAGAGTCGACTGGAATAAGCTGGCCCGGTTGCGCCAACGGCATAAGCAAGTCGCCACCGACGACGAGGGACTCCTTGTTGGCAAGGGCAAGACGCTTATTCGAGGTCAAGGCCGCATGGCTCGCCTCGAGACCGGCGGCGCCCACAATAGCAACGAGCACGCAGTCGACATCGTCGCGAAGCGCGAGCTCGCAAACCGCCTGCGCGCCAACGCCGAGCTTCGTTCCCTCGGGCAACTCCTGCAGCACGGCGTCATCGCCATGAGCGACATCGGCCACGGCAACCGCCGGAACCGAGAACTCGCGGGCAGCGGCAACGAGCTCGGAGGTACTGGAGTTAACGGACAGCGCCGTCACCTGCAGGCGATCGGCATGCTGACGGCACACATCAAGTGCCTGGGTGCCGATGGAGCCCGTACAACCCAGGATGGCAACGCGAAGGCGTCCATCGGGGCCATACGTCGTTTGGAAGGACATTACAGCACGCCTCCGATCATCAAAAGCAGCTGAGCGGTAATGCAACCAAAGATAAGCGAGTCGCTACGGTCGAGCATGCCGCCATGGCCCGGGATAAGGTTGCCGGAATCCTTGACGCCCACGCCACGCTTGATGCGCGACTCGATAAGGTCGCCGATAACGCCCAAGACGGACACGACCACGCCGCACAGCAGCGCATAGGGCAGGCTGAGCTTGTAGAAGTGCGTCGCCCACAGGATGAGCCAAATCAAAACCGAGCCCAGGATGCCGCCGACAAACCCCTCCCAGCTCTTTTTGGGAGAGATCTTGGGAACCATCTTGTGCTTACCGATACGGCTGCCCACGATGTAGGCAAACGAATCGGAGACCCAAAGGGACGCGCAAACGCCCACCGAAAGCAGGGCGCCGGCAAAACCGGGCACGGCATCGCGCAGCAGCACGATAGCCGACAGCATAAAGCCAGTGTAGATGGGACCCATGAGCGTCACGGCCACATCAGAGATGCGGGTACGCGGCGACCAGACATACCAAATACCCACAGCGAGCATCAGGGCAAAAAGCAGGGCATTCAGTAACATCGAATCGCCCAACGCCGACAGCGGAAAGAGAACGGCGGCAGCAATACCCATGCGCTCGTTAGCCATCTTGCCATCGAGCCTCGTCATACGGAAAAACTCATAACAGCACAGACCGCTCATGACGGAAACAAAGATGGCCGTGGGCACGATACCCAAAACCAAGCACAGGATAAAGACAACGGCGTAGACGATACCAGCGGCGGCACGGGTAATAAAGCCCGCCAGCCACGAACCGGTGCCGCTCTTCGCTGCAGGCGCTCCCGCAGTGGCAGCTTTGCGCGCAGGCGTCTTGGGAGCAGATGCCTTGGGACGATCGGACACGATTAAGCCTCCTCGGTCTTGCTCAGTCCACCAAACCTACGGTCACGGCCCTGATAGGCCAAAATGGCGTCGACAAGGCCCCAACGATCAAAGTCGGGCCAATAGGTATCGGTGACGTAGAACTCGGAATAAGCCACCTGCCACAGCAGATAGTTCGAAAGGCGCAGCTCACCAGAGGTGCGAATCACAAGCTCAGGATCGGGAAGGCCAGCGGTATAGAGGTGGGAAGCCACCATGTCGTCATCAATTGCGCCAGGATCGATCTTACCGGCGGCAGCGTCGAGTGCGATCTGACGGACAGCGCGGGTAATCTCGGCACGCGCGCCGTAGTTGACGGCAAGCGCCAGCGTCATGCCGGTGTGATTGGCGCACTCGGCAAGACCGCGTTCAAAAACGTCGCGGGTCTTCTTGGGCAGCGCGGAAATATCACCCAAAAAGACAACGCGCACGTTTTCGCGCTTCAGAAGCGGCAACTCGTCGATGAACGTCTTGGCAAACAGGTGCATCAAGACGTTGACCTCATGCTGCGGGCGGTTCCAGTTTTCGGTAGAAAACGCATAGGCCGAAAGCACGTCGACGCCCAGGCGCACGCAGGCGGTAATGATCTCGCGCAGCGAGACGATACCCGCCTTGTGGCCCTCAGTGCGCGCAAGACCGCGCGACGTAGCCCAACGACCGTTGCCGTCCATGATGCACGAGATATGGTGCGGAATGTTATTGAGGTCAAGGTCGGAAAAACCGACGCCCGCAGGGGCGTCGGCAAAGTACTCGACCAGTTTATGCTCGTCGTATTGCACCTTAGATCTCCATGACCTCGGCTTCTTTTTCCTTCAGAAGCTCCTCGACCTTGGCGACATACTCATCAGTGTGCTTCTGGACCTTGGCCTGCTCGCGACGGACATCGTCCTCGGTGAGCTCCTCATCGCGCTCGAGCTTGTTGTTGAAGTCGCGACGGATGTTACGGATAGACACCTTGGCCTGCTCAGCGTACTCGCGGCACTCCTTGACGAGCTCGCGACGGCGCTCCTCGGTGGGAGCCGGGAACGGCAGACGAACGACGGTGCCATCGGAGTTGGGGGTAATACCCAGATCGGAAGCGCCGATGGCCTTGACGATAGCGTTGATGAGTGCCTTATCCCACGGCTCGATGAGCAGCATGTGGGCCTCGGGGGTCTTGACGGCGGCAACCTGCGTGACCGGCGTGGGAACACCGTAATAATCGACGGTGATGTCGGACAGAATGTTGGCATTGGCGCGGCCGGTACGAACCTTGGAGAAGTTATGCTTGAGGGACTCGAGCGACTTGTCCATGTGGGCGGTGATGTTCTCTGCCATGCTTAATCCTCCTGATAGACGAGCGTGCCGACGGGCTCACCCGAAAGCGCGCGCTTGACGGTGTCCTCGCCATCGATGTTGAGGACCAAAATCGGCATACGGTTATCCTGGCACAGAGCCGTAGCCGTGGAATCCATAACCTGCAGACCGCGGACGAGAACCTCGTGATAGGTAATCTTGTCAAAGCGGACGGCATCGGCGCACTTGACGGGATCCTTGTCGTAGATGCCGTCAACCTTGGTGGCTTTAATCAGAATCTCGGCGCCGATCTCGCACGCACGAAGAGCCGCGGCGGTATCGGTCGTAAAGTACGGATTGCCCGAACCAGCGGCAAAAATAACGACGTTGCCCTTGGAAAGGTGGTTGATGGCGCGACGGCGAATATAGGGCTCGCAGATCTCGTTCATCTGGATAGCGCTCATCACGCGGCAGGGAACATCGTTGTGCTCGAAGGCATCCTGCAGGGCGAGCGCGTTCATAACGGTCGCGAGCATGCCCATATAATCGGCCTGAGCACGCTCCATGCCACCGGCAGCGCCTGCCATGCCGCGGAAAATATTGCCGCCGCCGACAACGACGCCGACCTCATGGCCAACGGCGAGCAGCTCCTTGACCTGCTTGGCAAGATGGTCGGTAACCTTGGGGTCGATGCCATATTGGCCGTCGCCCATCAGTGCTTCGCCGGAAAGCTTAAGAAGCACGCGTTTATATCGGATGTCGGACAAAGCGATCCTCCTTTAATTGGACTCTCAATATGATATCAAAGGCTCTGATAAGAGCCATGAAAAAGCAGGCTGTGAGTAAAACCCACAGCCTGCTCATTACCAGCTACAAGAGCTTATTTATTCGCCACGGACCAGACGGTCAAAGGCAACGACGGTAATGGTGTCGCCGAGCTCCTTGGAGACCTGCTCAGCGTACTTCTTGATGGTGAGGGAGCTGTCCTTGATGAACTCCTGCTCGGTGAGCACGGACTGCTTGTAGAACTTCTCCAGACGGCCGACAGCCATCTTCTCCTGAATAGCCTCGGGCTTGCCGGACTCGGCAGCCTGGGCCATGTAGATCTGCTTCTCGTGCTCGACGGTCTCGGCCGGAACCTGATCGCGGGTAGCGCAGATCGGGGCGACGGCGGCAACCTGAAGGGCAACGTCGTGAGCGAAGGTCTTGAAGGATTCAGCCTGAGCGGTCTCAGCCTTCTCGAAGGCGAACTCGACGAGGACGCCGATCTTACCACCCATGTGGATGTAAGAAGCGAGCGCGCCGTTCTCAGCCTTGCGGGCAGCGAAGCGGGAGATCTTCATGTTCTCGCCCATGATGTGAATCATCTCGGTGAGCTCGGAGGAAACGGTCTCCTCGCCCATCGGCTTCTCGAGCAGAGCGTCGACGTCAGCAGGCTCGGTGGTAGCGACAACCTCAGCGACCTTGGAAGCAAAGCCGGTGAACTTGGCGTTAGAGCCAACGAAGTCGGTCTCGCAGGAGAGCTCGAGCAGAGCGCCGGTCTTGCCATCCTCGGAGACGAACGCGGCGACAGCGCCCTCGTTGGTCTCACGGCCAGCCTTCTTGGCAGCCTTGGCAAGGCCGTTCTTACGCAGAACGTCGACAGCGGCGTCCATGTCGCCGTCAGCCTCGACGAGAGCCTTCTTGCACTCCATCATCGGGGAGTCGGTCATCTCGCGGAGCTGCTTGACCATAGCGGCGGTAATCTGGGCCATTGTGGTTCCTTTCAAAGAGATGAAAAAGAATTAACTAAGACTGATTTACTCGGCCTTGGGCTCAGCGGCCATCTCGGCCTCGGAGACCTGCTCCTTGCCGGAGCCAGCGAGGCAGGCGTCAGCCATGAGCTCGCACATAAGGGTGACAGCGGAGATAGCGTCATCGTTGCAGGGGATGCCGTACTCGACCTCGTCGGGATCGGAGTTGGTGTCGATCAGGGCGACGACGGGGATGTTCAGGCGCTGGGCCTCCTTGATGGCGTTCTCCTCGCGCTTGGTGTCGATGACGAAGAGAGCCTGGGGCAGACCCTTCATGTCGCGGGCGCCACCGAGGTTGGTCTGGAGCTTAGTGAGCTCCTTGCCGAGAACAGCCTGCTCCTTCTTGGGCAGAACAGCCATGCGGCCGTCCTCGACCATGGCCTCGAGCTCCTCCATGCGGTTGATGCGGGAGCGGATGGTGACGAAGTTGGTCAGCATACCGCCGAGCCAACGCTGGTTGATGTAAGGCATGTTGGCGCGCTCAGCAGCGTTCTTGACGGCCTCCTGAGCCTGCTTCTTGGTGCCGACGAACAGCACGTTGCCACCCTTGGCGACGTTCTTGACGAAGGTGTAGGCCTGGTCGGCGTCGAGGATGGTCTGCTTGAGGTCGAGGATGTAGATGCCGTTGCGCTCACCGAAGATGAACGGCTTCATCTTGGGGTTCCAGCGACGGGTCTGGTGACCGAAGTGGCAGCCGGCCTCGAGCAGAGTGCGGATATTAATCTTGGTAGCCATGTTAAACCTCCTGTGGTTTGCCTCCGCGCGGGGTCATCCTCCAAAACCAACCCGGACATGTGCTACCAAAGCCCGGGCACCACGGTATGAAGTAGCCGCGCGTGCGTGATAAAAACATGTTGCCGTGAAGCAACCCGATGAATGATAGCAGGAATGCCTCTTCCTGCCAACCCGCAATCAAAACCACACACCTGAGTGCGGCGCGGGACGTCCCAGCCACTATTCGCCGCGGGGATGGGCTTGAGCCACGGCACGTTTGAGCCGATCGGGTGTGAGATGCGTGTAGATCTGCGTCGTGGACAGGCTCGCATGACCTAGCAGCTCTTGAACCGAGCGCAGGTCCGCACCGCCCTCGAGCAAGTCGGTCGCAAAGGTATGGCGCATCGCATGCGGGGCGATGTCAGCCGGAATGCCGGCGAGCGTCGCCAGCGTATGGAACCGCCGCCGGAGCATCGCGGCGCTCATGCGATTGCCGCGCGCCGATATAAGCAGCGGATGCGGCCCGGTAGCGAGGTCGCGGCGCTTTGCCCGAGCGAGCAACTCCGGCCTCCCCTCTTCAATATAGAGACGCGTCACATCGAGCGCACGACGATACAGAGGAACGATGCGCTCCTTGCTTCCCTTGCCCCACAGGCGCAGCGTGCGCTCGGACCAACCAATAGACTCCACGTTGAGCGCCGCGAGCTCCGAGATTCGCGCGCCGGAGGCATAGAGCAACTCAAGCATCGCCGCATCGCGCAGTCCCGCGGGCGTCGAGGTATCAGGCGTCTTGAGCAGTGCCTCAACCTGCTGGATCGTAAGGACGCCCGGCAGGTCACGCGGCAGCTTGGGCGATGCGATCGCCGAGACCGCATCGCCCTCGACAATCCCCTCGGCAGCCATCCAGCGATAGAGTGAGCGAATGGCAGACAGGTGTGCCGCAAGGGTCCGAGCCGCCGCCTGGCCACGCGACAGCTCGGCCAAATAGGAACGAACGGTCCGTACGTCGGCGGCGCGAGCGTCGATGCCCTCGCGCTCGCACCAGGCAGCAAAGCGCTCCAGCCTCGAGCCATAGGCCGTCACCGTGTTGGGAGAAAGACCCTCGACGCGTGCGATATAGGCGATAAACGAGTCGACGGTGTCGTACAGGTCAAAGGCTATGACCGGTCGCCTCCAAACAAGTCGGAACGCGTGGCCAAGTAGGCATCGAGGGCCTCGAGCGCACGGTCCGCATAGGCCTGATATCGGTCGCGCTTGCTGCGGCGCTTACCATCCTCGAGTGGCGGCACCAGGCCAAAGTTGACATGCATAGGCTGATAGCCCACGGTGGCAGGATCGGTCGCATAGTCCACGAGCGCACCTAGGGCGCCCACACGCGGCAACTCGACGCCCGCGGCACCGATAGCCTCGGCATAGGTGTTGAGCGCCGCGAGAAGACCTGTCGCCACGGCTTCCA